>JBIJDE010000287.1:0-6255 GCA_044344305.1 Armatimonadota bacterium | reverse complement strand
ACAACACCCAACCACCCCCCCCCCCCCAGCCACGGCGGGGGCAGGGGGTGGTTGGGTTGATATGAAATTTTCAATTTTAAATTATGGCTTTTTTGTTCGAATATGATTGCTAACAGCATATTACTCGATGTGAAAATAAATATAAAATTCTACCAACATTTACAATTTACCCTATATAGCGGTAAAATATAACACCATTCCAAATGGGGAGATAATGATGCGGTTTTACGCAATTTTAGCGTTATTCATATTTTTATTCACACATGCCTTGGCTGATGATTCAGCTTTATTGAAACGTGTTGAGAAGGCGATTAAGCGAGCTAAGAATACTGTTGGTAATGAAGCGGCTCTTGCATTTGAAACTGCTCCTTTGCAACAATACAAAGTTCTGCTGGCTGGCAATATCGCCGCTACACCTGCGGAGTTAGAAATTGCTCGTAAGGCGATAACTGATCAGGTTGTCATTGTTGAGAAAGCCCGCAATTGGTACTGCCCGGTAATGTCAGTTATTCCACGCGCTTATAAATCAATACTTAAGCTGGATGGTATTCTTGATGATGTACAATGGCAAACCAGCGGCAACTATTTCGGTGGTTATCAACTTAATTCCGCCGTGTCTGACTTGCCAGCCAAGACAGAATGGCGATTAACCTGGGACTTGAATTATCTTTACATTGGTATCGCTGCGGAAGATGGTACTGTCGAAGTAAATGATGGTGCTGATATCTATTTGTCTGCTGACCCCGACAGTAGTCAAATACTTTGTATTCATGTTGGACTAACCGGGGCAAATAGCCAAACGTTTTATAAAAAAGTAAAAAACCAATATGGATTACAAAAAATTGATAGTCCTGAAAAATTTGAAATACATGCTGCAACGGCTATATATGGTGCCAAGTCAGGATATTCCATGGAAGTACAAATACCCATAACAGCGTTAATAGGAAAAGATAAGAAAATTGGCACATCAACCCGTGCCTGGATGATGATGACAAGAACAGACACAGATAAGAAAGGTGCATTAACTTATTCCTGGTGGCCATTATTGGGTGGCGTGGGAAACACCGCAAATTATGCACCGGTATGGTTTGATTTTTAGTCTATAATATAATGTACAGTTCTATTGTATAGAACTTGAATACATTATTAATATCGCGCGTATATAAAAATATATTATATGTCAAAAAGGGGATATTTATGAAACTATTTTCGCGTATTGCCGGTTTGCTGCTTATTACAGCAATCTCAGTAACATCTGTATTTGCACAAAAAACGCAACCACCAGTTGTAAACCTGCCTACTGATGCCAAGAGTTTAATTAACGGCATTAAAACAATAACAGACCGAAGCATTTATCAATACATTTCCGCGCTGGCTCAATTAAATGACCCCGAGGGAAATGCTGTGTTGCTTGCACAATTAAAAGAGAACAAAAGTCCACAGGTTCGCCAGCAAATAGTACGTTCTATTGCTCAGTTAACAAATGATGAAAAAGTAGTTGATGCTCTGGTTGTTTGTTTGAAAGATCCGGATCAAAACCTGCGCGCTGATGCTTTTCAAAGTTTATGTAGAATAGCAAACCCGAAATCTCTGCCTACTGTTCTTGCATTTTATAATGAACAAGACCCCAAAAATAAGATGCGACTTTCTTACAATTTATCTAATTATGGAACAGCAATAGTTGAACCATTACTTGAAATGTATAAAACCGCAGACGCTACATTTAAACCGATATATATGGGTATACTTACTCGAACCCGCGATGAGCGTGTTATTGAACCATTACTCGAAACTTATTCAAATGAAACAAACCCTAACTCAAAAATGATGATGATCTATAATATGGGTCCATTCATTAATAATAAGCGAATTTTGGATGTTATGTTGGAAGCAGTGAAAAGTAGAGATATTGCAGTCAGCAAAGCCGCAATAACCATGATAGCCAATCAAAATGACCCCAGTACTATTGCACCACTACTTAACGCTTATCCAACTATCGTCCCCGAAAGCAAGGTCGCAATGTTGGATGCAATCGGTAGAATGCCCGACCCACGTTTTACGACCTGTATTTTAGGTCTAAAAGATGATGTTGAAACCGTCCGCGTTCAAGCAGCAACAACTCTTGGTTTACTGAAAAACGACCGCGCCATTGAACCTTTGAAGAATTTATTGAATAAAGACGCCAGCAAAAATGTAAAAGTAGCCGCTGCATATTCATTAGCACAACTTGGCGCAGAAGGTATGGGAGATGTTTTATTAGGAATGATGAATGAAACAGATGTAAATATCAAGGAAAAAGTAATTCGCGCACTAACAACAATCGGCGATAAGAGAGCAATACCACTAATAACGAAACTATTGAATGATCCCGATCAACGAATTAAATATGCATCATACAATGCATTAGGAGTTATGAAAGACCCTGATTCTATTAAAGCCATTGGCGACGTTATGAAAGTAGATGACGTTAATACCAAGATGATGGCAGCACGTACACTGGGACAAATTGGAGATACCAAAGCAACAGAATATTTATTACCATTGTTAAACGAAAAAGATTTCAACTTACGCAGTACCGCTGTCAGAGCATTGGGTGACATAAAAAGTATAGAGTCTACACCTATTCTATTAATTTTATTAGACGAAAAAACAGCAGACCCTCAACAACAATGGCAATTAGTAAATCTGAAAAGCAGTGTCTTAAATGCCTTAGGTAATATTGCAGACCCGGCAACAGCTCCCATTGTCATAGAATACGCATCCGTACCCGAAACATCAAATGCTGCCACTAACGCTTTGCGAACTATGGGTAAAGTCGCAGCACCGGCATTAATTGAAGCATTAAATGGTGATAGTGCTGAGAAAAAACAGGTGGGCATCGATGTGATCGGCAGTTCGGGCTCTCAGGAAGCTGTGCCACTATTAGAAAAGTTAACATCTGACAAAGCAAATCTTTTAACAGCTATCACAGCTGTTCGCGCATTGGGTGAATTGAAAAACAATGGTGCAAACGTTGGTGATATGGAAAAGTATATTGATATGCTGATAAACGGAGCAAAAAGTGCAGAAAGAAAAATGGTCAATGAATCATTCAAGGCACTCGGTACTCTAAAGAGTGATAAAGCCGTTGGAGCATTATCTGCCTTAAAAACAGAAAATCCTCAACTTAGCTCGCAGGTTTATCAGGCTTTAGGCCAGATTGCTACACCAACTGCAGTAAATACGTTGATTACCATGAAAAAAGAAACAACAGACATTAACGTTAAAAACCAGATTATCCAGATATTAGGGCGCACCGGCGATGCCAGTGCTATTGTTTCACTTACAGAAGACTTGAAGAATCCTGCATTGAAGGCAAATGCAGCATGGGCAATTTCTCTTCTCTCCGGTGAGGGCAATGAAAAAATTGACGGAACATCATCTGGTGGTGGTGGTAGACCCGGTCGAAATAACTATGGCGGCGGAGCAGCAAGATATGACGACACAAACCTCAAAGGTGGTCACGCTCCAAATGGAATTACCTGGCAATAAACTCAGCTCTTAATTAAATAAGTTACAGGCGCAGTATATTCTGCGCCTGTTTTTATATTTGAAAATCCACTTCCAGATGCCACTATTGCTATCTGGAAAGTTTATTGCTATAATTTGGTGGGGTGTGAAATGGATTATAATCACGCTGCCGAAAGGTAATATTAAATGCTGGAAATCCTTCATAATTTGGCAATGGCGTCTACCGCTTTAGTGATGATAATGGTTGTGTACCAAATCATTTTAGCAATAGGCGCGGTAATCAACCGTCAGCGCGCTCTTAAAGAAGCTTTAGAGCCAATGCCGGAGATGGATCAGTATCCCCCTTTAACAATTTTAGTACCAGCTCATAATGAGGAGATGGTAATTGAAAGAACAGTTCGTACCCTGCTTGCATTGCGATATCCTGAAGAAAAATTAACCTTAATGGTTATCAATGATGCATCAACAGATAATACCGCCAATATTCTTGACCGTTTAGCCATTGAAAACCCGCGTGTTAAAGTATATCATCGTCAGAAACCAGAAGGTGGATGTGGCAAAGCCGCTGCCCTCAACGCAGCATTAAATATGGTTAGCGACGAGTTCATCGCTATTTATGATGCTGATAACTGCCCGGAACCGGATTCATTGTTACACCTGATTGCACGTTTTATCCGCAAGCCGGAAATGGCCGCCGTAGTTGGCAAGTTCCGTTGTGGCAATAAAAGACAAAACTTCCTGACTCGCTGCGTTAATATCGAAGGTTTATGTTTCCAGAATGTAGTACAGGCTGGTCGTCATGCGATTATGGATGTCGCATTTCTAACCGGTACTAACTACGCAATTCGCCGCAGCGTCTTATTAACACTGGGCGGCTGGGATGAAAAAGCATTAGCTGAAGATTCTGAATTATCCACCCGCTTATATATGGAAGGCTATCGTGTAGATTTCGTCCCGTATTCACAATCATGGGAACAAGAGCCGGAAACGATGTTAGTTTGGATGAAACAGCGCACCCGTTGGGCGCGTGGCAATAACTATGCTGTTGTAAAATTATTAAAGAACTTCAATAAATCAAAAGATAAATTGCGTACATTAGAAAATCTATACATGCTATTTATGTCATACACCTTCCTGATGGCAATCGTAATTGCCCAAACCTGTATGGCATTAACCTATTTGGATATTACCGTTGTCGGCGTAAACTCTGAATTAATATTCTATTTCTGGAAATGCGCTACGCTGATATATTTCATTCAATTATGGTACATCCTCTCGTTTGACCGCGAACAGGAAGCTGAAAACTTGTTAGTCGGTTTACTGATGTATTTCTTTTATGGTTATCTGTGGATGTTTGCTATTTTGCGTTCGTTACACCAGGATATAGTACAGCGCAAAGCCAACGACTGGGATAAAACCGCAAGATTCCAAACTGAATTAGAAGTAGGCGGAGGAAATTAGTAACAGTAACCCAAAATTTAGAAGGCACGGCCGCATGCGGACGTGCCTTTTTAACTATTTATTATAAAAATGCTGTGCCTTGCGCTCTTTTTCTTGCCAAGCACGCTAAGTAAAGATAGAATAGAACAGCTTGTTTTATCATGCGCTCATAAATATGAGCTATTGAAAATTGATACGTTACCGCCTTCCCGTCGAATCGGGTGCGAGGAGGAATTTTAAGTGAAATTCAAATGGTTAGCATTACTTATATGTATTGTCGTAATAAGCAATATATCTGCATTCGCCAAGCTCGCTTGGGATGATAATGAATTTATCAGCGCAGATCAGTTGCATGCCGGTTTACAAGGCTATGGTAAAACAGTATACGAAGGTACCAAAATTGAAAAATTTGATATTGAAGTAATTGGTGTTTTACATAATGTCGATATCAATTTTGATATGATTCTCATAAAAGTTCTCAATGGTCCTGTTCCTGACAAAAAAATGCAGTCCGTTGCTGGTATGAGTGGCAGTCCTATTTATATTAATGATAAATTGATTGGTGCATACGCGTATGGCTGGAATTTCCAAAATGAAGCAATCGCTGGCGTAACTCCAATTGCCGCCATGCTGGATAGTACAGAGCCAGGGTCATCACAATTAGTCGCCGGAACCTACAAGCCGGAAAAAGGCATTCTTAAAATTGGCGACAAATTAATCACCCGCGTAAAAATCGCTGATAATATGCTCGAAGCTACAAAATTGAATGCGCAGTCTGACCCTACGACCATGATATTATCACCGGTATCAACCCCGTTATTCGTAACCGGTCTACCTGATTCAGCCATGAAGCCTTTACAGGCTGTATTTGAAAAATATAATGTCCGGGTAATGCAAGGCGCAACGATGGATGGCGTCGGTGCCGGGACTACCACATTAGATCCTAAAGCCAAGTTAGAAGCTGGCTCTGCCGTAGCAGTATCTTTAATTGAAGGCGACGCAAATCTTAGTGCAGTCGGAACAGTTACCTATGTTAAAGATAACACAGTATTATGTTTCGGACATCCATTCATGGGATTAGGCAAAATTAATTTCCCAATGTCCGCCGCCTATGTTCACGGCATCATCAGCAGCATGCAAGGTTCATTTAAATTAGCATCTCCCGCCGGTCGCGTAGGTACCGCAGTATCTGACCGCAATTTTGCATTAGCCGGAACTATCGGGTTAGAGCCGGACACCATTCGCGCTATAATGACCCTCACCGATGACAGCCGCAAATTGAAAAGCAGCGTTGTCGTTGACGTT
>JBIJDE010000288.1:0-6255 GCA_044344305.1 Armatimonadota bacterium | reverse complement strand
GGAGCATCATTAGCCCGGGCAGACACGCCGAATCCCAAAAGAAGAATAGTAATAAATACTACTGTAAACGCGCGATAACCTTTTTGTGCCATGAAAGCCAGTCCACTAATTACTGATAACGTCATGATAAAATTCTCCTACCCCGATTAGCACTTCATGCCAATCTTCTGAATCACGAAAACAACTCATTAAAAATGAATTATGTGATATTATCATAAAATATTAGTCTTGCATATACTACTTTTTATTATTTTTAAAAATATTTCAAAAAATTATCTGATTATCAATAACTTTAATAACCATCTTCATACACATCTTCATAAATAAACAAAAATTGGTGACAAAAATTCTACCACTTTATATAATAGTCGTAACGAAATCTCAAATGGTTCCCATTTTTACTGAAATTTTAAAATATATGAAAAAGTTTTTAAGCAAACCGAAAAACATAACTATAGAAGAACGCGAAAAATTACTCGGTAAGCCAATCGGTACCTATGGCGGTAAGCCGGTGTATCGTTCTATTGATGTTGATAAGATATATAAAGAAAAGAAGATAGAGAAGTCAAGAACATATAATAATTCCTGATGATATTAACTGATGTCAGAATATATAAAATCGGCAGTTAAGGCAATCAAGCAACGAGTTATGACAGAACCATTTTAAGCTTTTTGTATGGAGAGAAAAATATTCGGGGGGGAGGACACAAAACCAAATTATTGGTGAGAACAGAAAAATCACTAATTCAGATTTGTGTAGAATGTGGTTTCAGCGACCAGAGTTGTGAACCAAAGTATTCAGCAAACAAACCGCCAGAACCCCGGGTGAATACCGTAAACTGTTCAGAGTAGTCAACCAGTGATATCTGCCATAGAAACCGCGGAAAAATATGGATATTTATCACCGGTCGAACTGGCATCTAAACTCGGTTTAAAGATTATCCGTAAAGATAATCCGGTATTGCCTGGCGTCAGGGTATACGCTGAATTGTCCGGCAAAGAAATAATCATCTATCCCGCTTCATCCGGAATGAATGAAGATTTGCTGATATTACATGAAATATATCATCACCTTGCAGGCGAGAATTGGCTGCTGTCAGAGGATGACGCGGATGATTGGGCAGAGGAATATATGCGGGTAATAAGCTGTAATCAACCAGATTAGAAGAAAAAAGCAGGAATTAGTATCAGACTTGTCCGGAAGATACCAGTAGTTATTTTCTGACAATTCTATGGTAATAATGTTATGCTTTCTACGTAAAAATACTGATAGATATTGAGTGATTATATTATTTAATTATTTTTTTGCTAATTCGGTTTAATATGTTGACTTAGTAAAATTAAAATATTATAATCGCTGAAAAGCTGAAAAGCTGAAAAGCTGAAAAGCTGAAAAGCTGAAAAGCTGAAAAGCTGAAAAGCTGAAAAGCTGAAAAGCTGAAAAGCTGAAAAGCTGAAAAGCTGAAAAGCTGAAACTATTAATGGAGTTGTTTAGTCATGTGTAAGTTAAAATTATGCCGGATTGGCATCGGGTTCCTTTTTCTTTTCTTTTGTACGGCGGCATTTGCTGGTCGCGGGTATGAACGGATAATGTATATCAGTACAGATGCATTTGATCGTTCGCAAATCTTTTGTATAAACCCGGATGGCAGCAATTTAGTTCAACTCACTGCGGTAAGCAGTGATGTCGGCGTCACTCAGTTCACTGTCAATAAACAGGGGACAAAGATTGCTTATCTCGTTTGTGATGAGAATGGCGATACTATTCTTCATGTTATGGATTCAGACGGTACCAATTCACGGCGTATCACCCAGACTGGTATTGGTTCTGACTCTGACCCCGTTTTTAACTTGGACGGCAAGACAATATATGTCCAGAAATCAAATAAACAGATTGATGCCGCCGATATTTCAGGGTTGAAAAGGTCAAAGTTTAAAGATAAATTTGGATATGTAAGAATTACTGGTGTTGATAATATTTCTGGTGAATTAATTGCTGTTAATGGTCAGACATTATGTAAAATTTCAAAGACTGGTGATATTAAGACTCTGCCAATTTTAAATGCCTGCAAGGTTTCGTCAGGGAAGAATAAACTGACTTTTCATAAATTTGCTTCCGGTACATATAATATATTTGCTTCAAATACAGATGGCGCAGATATCAAGCAATTGACTGATGACAGTAATTGTTATTATGATTCGTTTATTTCACCTGATGATTCAAAAGTAACATTTTGCGGTTATGATGTAAAAAAGAGCAATCCCGGGTTAAACGCGGTATTTGTTATAAATATTGACGGCAGTGGATTGCGTGAAGTGATTCGTACCAGAAAACGTCCGGTTAATGCTGTGTGGGCAATACTTGATAAAGAACCAAAATCCGCCCCACAGAATATTGACTGGCCTGATTATTGGGAGAAAATTATTCATCCGCCTCAGCCAGACCTGATGATAGCGTCCAATACTTCATCATATCGCGGTAAAAACCAGTTTAGCACTGATGGATCGCAAAAATTAACCGCGCTTATTGGTTCACGGCGAATTATGACTTATTATATTCGTCTGGTTAATAACGGAACTTTTCCCGATACATTTAAATTAACCGCTAATGGAGAACAGGGGGGATGGAAATGCACCTATTTTCATAATACAAAAAATATCACCCCGGCGTTATGCAGCAGCAAAGGTTTAATTTCACCGCCGATTGCCGCGGGTGAATCATATGAGTTTCGGGTTGAAGTTACACCTGCGTCAAATGTAAAAGATGACGATGTGGTAACCGTGAATGTAAATGTATCGTCACTGCTGGACCCGCAGATTTGCGACATGGTCACAGCCGTCACTGTCAAAACAGGCAGATAGGAGTTTAAATACAATGAAAAATATTATCACCATCATGATGGTTTTACTTGCGGTTGCCGCATTTGCCGGCAGACAGGATATCATCAATGAATTATCCGTCAACATCGGCATATCCATACCTGTATATAATAAGGCGATGGATGGCCTGACGCCAAAGAATTGCATTATTCAGTATCAGCAGTCTGCTGATAACCAACGGACATTAAACCGCTTAGTGCTGTTTCACCTGGTATTCGCGGATAATCAATTGTCATCCGCTGATTTATCAGTGCAAAAAAACGGGTTTGCCATAGCTTATGAAGCGGCAAATGCTGCTGCGTCAATTATTAAGAATAATAATCTTGCATTTGGAATAGTTCAGTCATTTCTGGTGCCAAATATTAAATTGGCTCCAAAAGAACGATGGCAGTATAGAAGCGCAGAAGATTTATTGTTGTTTTACGCTAATGTATCTGCGATTGCCTCTGATTACCCGGCACTGGAAGAAGCGTATCGATTAATTATTTCTACAACCTCAAGCGCTAATACTGCTGATGCCGCCCGTATAAGATTAATAACGGTGCTGGAATGTGATAAGAAATATGCGGAAGCATTGAAAGTCTTTGATGAAATTACTCAGGAACATATCAAAGTTAATTTAGCAAATATGCACGCCAGACTGCAAAAGTCAGTGAAATAGTCACAGGAGAAAATAATGAGAAATTTACGTTATATGCTGTTATTTGCAGCAATATTATTAACTGTTGTATACTCCTATGCAGCAACTCAATCATTGAGTGCTATATTTATTAACAAACAAGGTCTATCAGACGCGCTGAATGTGGAAGGACAGCCGAAAGTTAATGTAAAACAATGGTTGCTTGATTATCAATGTACTGGTCAGAGTACCGGTGACGCATCCGGTTTCCCGGTGGCACCCAGTACAAAAGTTGAAGGTATTGCCGTTGGAGACGAAATTGTATATAAAGGCATTTTTAAACCTGGTGATAATAATGTGAAATTAGCGATTTTCAGCGATGACGGCTGTGATGTTACAATCACAAATATTACTGACGGTACAACGCCTGTAAAAGTTCTCTCAAGATATAAGGTAGGTCAGGCATTACCCTCAGACGCCTCATTCTGGCCATTATCAGTCGAGGGTAGTTATATTAAAGATAAGATGTATTTAATTGAAGTGAAATATTCCAATACCTGCTATTTAAGCGGCACAGATATAGATGGCTGTACATTGATAGCGTATGAAGGAATAGCTGATGTTTATGGGATTTATATTGATAATATTATTAATAATGAAACATTTGTAAATTCCGAATCTATTAACGTTCAAGCATCAATTTCTGGATTTCAACATACAGCATTAAATGATGTTAAACTGAAATTATCAAATGGTTCTGCAACAAACTATATTGAAGGGACATATAGTATTACATTAAATAAGTATTTATTTACTATTCCTACAACTATGATTACTCAAACAGGAGAATATTCTTTAAGTCTATCTGCAAAATATAATGGAATAGAGATGGATTTTCAACAGCTTAAAATTAATATCATTTTACCGGGAAGTGGAATTTTATCGCAATATTTTGACGGTCCGAGAGATGAAAATCCAAATCTTTTAGGACAAACTACCTTTAGCAATATAAATTGTTCATTCACATCTTTTCCTGGATGCAACACAAAAAGTTCGGGTTACATATATTTCTCTGGTTGTTTGAAAGCAAAATATAATGAAGATTATAAGATTACGATATTATCTCCTTTAGGTGATAACAATATTAAATTGTTTAATAATAAATTAGAGTTACTTACTAAAACTGTTTTATCAGAGTCAACTGAATTAACTTTCAAAATGGATTCACTCAAAGGGGTATATTTTTCGATATGTATTGGAACCGATAATCCTAACAACTTATTGCCAGAATTAAAGATGAAATGGCAAAGTCAGCATCAAACTGAAGAAATAATTCCTGCGAAGTGGTTTACAAAAAATATACCACCATCATATAATTGTATTTCTCCAGTAATAAATGGATTGGTACCGCCACCTGGTGATGTAAATATTAAAATTCAAGCAAATGACTCAGAAGGATATATTACATCAACTAATATCAAAGTGACACTGTTTGCAGATGATGCTAATCCTTATTTTAGTGAAAAGTCATGTTATGCTGATATTGTAAGAAATTCTGATGGTTCAATATTGTATGATGCAATAAATGCAGCATCGTATTCTTGTGTTATAGTTGAAAACTTAAGCTTAACAATGGATAATATACATAATTATAAATACTATGCAAAAATATGGGATGATTTAAATGCTATGACTTTAGTTGGGCCAATAAATTTTCAAATAGATAAAAAATTAGCCGATGATGGTACGGGATTGTATGGAACATATTATAATGATGGTGGTATATTTAAAGATTTAGTGTATACAAGAAGAGATACTGAGATAGCTTTTGATGCATGGGAAAATGGTGTAAGACCTCCAAGGGTAAATAACGATAATTATGGTGTAAAATGGTTTGGCAAGATACAACCACTATATTCAGAACCTTATACTTTCACTATAAAAACCAAATCTTATGTTAAAGTATATATTAAAGCTGAAGATGATAATATATCAGAAGGATTACTTATAAATAAGAGTGATTTTAGTGATTCTAAATCAACGGATAATCCTGTATTATTAGATAAAAATAAACGATATCTTATTACTGTAATATATACGAAGTTTGCAGGATATCAGGGTAAAATTAATCTTTACTGGCAAAGTGATCATTCTCAAAATGACGAAATCATACCTCATACCCAACTATTTCCTCACGTTCCATTACGTGGACATATTCAACTGCCGGCTGAAGGTGCTACATTACCTATATATGATAATGCAGATGGGAATCCAGAATTTGATTTGCCACTAAAGACCAGTATCAGCGATGATGATGGTAATAAATTATCAGGCTTGTCATTTAATGTTGCGTCAAGTTATAAAACTGTTAATAGAGAAGTATCAACTTCCAATTATGATCAAAAAGTAGGATACCGATTATACACAAATCATCAATATTTTGGACATGGAACCTTTACACAATTACAAGGTAATTATCATGTATATGGAGTGGCGACTGATACCGATAGAGGTGCTGAATCATTGATTATGGGCAATGATAATAATGAAAGTAAGGTATCTTTTGATGTGAAAAATATGCCATCTAAAATATTTATGGGTTTTAGGCAAGTGAAAAGTGGGTTAACTAGAAATATTTATCTATATTTTGATATTTATGATGATAATGATGTGAGTGATATATATTTATATACAGAATCTTTTGGGAATAATTCTTCTATAGCTTATGAGAAACATTATGATAATAATGTTATAAG
>JBIJDE010000285.1:0-6266 GCA_044344305.1 Armatimonadota bacterium | reverse complement strand
ACCATGTTTTAATTCCTGGTTTACTGGAAATTGGAATACCAATTGAAATTGCTCGTGACCATTGTATGGTAGGCTGCATTGAAACTATGCTGGCAGGACGCCAGCAGGCATGGTCCGACAGTCGTTACAATATGCCACTATTTTTAATGAATGCTCTGCATAAACTAAAAGGACAAACAAGTATAACCTTTGATTTAATAATGAAAACTTTTATGGATGAAATGAGAATCAGCATCACTGACCACTGCTCTAATTACAATGACTATATTGCAGGATTTCCGCCAGATAAGTATCCTGATCCATTCTTATCCGCATTAACACGTGACTGTATCGGGCGTGCTCTTGATATTAATAATGGCGGTGCTGAATACCGCCGCATGCATGGCATTGCCATCATGGGACTTGCCACTACATCAGATTCATTAGCTGCAATTAAAAAGATGGTATTCGATAACAAACTTTTCACTTTTGATGAAATAATGGATGCTATCGATAATGACTTTCAAAATAATGAACAAATGAGACTATCTCTAATAAATTTTGCTCCTAAATATGGTAATGATGAAAATGATGTAGATGATATTGCGTCATTACTGGTAGATTGGACATCGAAAGAATGTTTGACACATTATACACTTGATGATGGCCGATTCGTATCTGCGATGGCTGCAAACACATCAAACATCCCTGCTGGTCTGGAGGTAGGGGCTACTCCTGACGGCAGACATGCTTTCACACCTTTATCAGATGCTGCAAGTCCTTATTTCGGTCGCGATATTAATGGACCGACAGCATTTCTCAATTCAATAGCCAAACCAGATTATCATCGTGTATTGACAGGAAGCGTAGTAAATATGAAATTTGATCCGACTTTCTTTCAAGGAAGTGAAGGTGAAAAAGTATTCATTTCGCTTATGAAAGTATTCGTCAGCAAACGCATACAGGAATTACAATTTAATTTCACTGGTAATGATATATTACTGGAAGCCCAAAAGAACCCGGAAATGCACCGCAATTTGGTAGTAAGGGTAAGTGGATTTTCATCATATTTCACACAATTATCTAAAGAAGTCCAAGACGATGTTATCCGAAGACGAGCACATTCATTACTCTAAAATATGCTCGTATCATATTTTGCAGGATTTCAGTGACCGATGTAGAAATATTATATAGCCAGATTTTCTGGTTATATAAAGATTAAGGAGCACTGGTAATGGCAACCACCATTGATTTAAGCGGGCAAGTCGCGTTAGTAACGGGCAGTCGCCGCGGATTAGGCAAATCGATAGCGATGAAATTAGCTGAAGCCGGAGCAGATATTGTAATTAATGATATCGCAATGGGACAAGAAGAGGCTGAAGCAACAGCAGCAGAAATACGAGCCATGGGTCGTCGTGCAATAGCTGTTTGTGGCGATGTATCTAAACCCGAAGAAGCAACAGAATTAATTGAAAAAGCCTGGACAGATATGGGTAAAATTGACATTCTTGTTAATAATGCAGGAATCACCAGAGATAATCTATTAATTCGCATGAGTGATGATGAATGGCAAAGCGTGATAAATATTAACCTTTCCGGCGCATTTTACTGCACCCGTGCGGTAGCTAAAAAGATGATGAAAGCACGTTACGGTCGTATTATCAATATTGCATCAGTTATCGGTTTGATGGGAAATGCCGGACAAACAAATTATGCAGCTTCCAAGGCTGGTTTAATTGGCATGACTAAAGCAAATGCAAAAGAATTAGCAGCACGTGGAATTACCGTGAACGCTATTGCACCAGGTTTTATTATAAGCGCAATGACTGATAAATTAAATGATGATCAAAAATTAAAAATGCAGAATCAGATTCCATTAGACAGATTCGGCACAGCCGATGACGTTGCTAATGCAGTTGTATTCTATGCAAGTCCATTAGCTGGCTACACTACCGGCCACGTTCTCAACGTGGACGGCGGTATGGTAATGTAATATCTATATCCCCCGCGATATTTTACTCGCGGGGGATTTTTTCCTTTTTATGATTTCTCAATTTCAAACAGATACAATAGCTGCTATTGCCACTGCACCCGGAGAAGGAGCAATAGGCATTATTAGGATATCTGGTATATATGCACACAACATAGCAATAGATATCTTTAGAAAAAAAAACGGCCAACAAATAACTTCACCACGATACTTCCGTCAATATTACGGTTATATTATTAATTCTAAAGGCGAAATAATTGATGAATCACTATTATGCATGATGCGTTCACCACGCAGTTATACTTGTGAGGATTCAGCCGAGATATCTGTTCATGGCAGTATTGCCTCCATGGAAGAAACATTATCATTAATCTTGCAAATGGGAGCACGTTTAGCAGAGCCTGGCGAGTTCACCCTGCGTGCTTTTATAAATGGAAGAATAGATTTAACGCAGGCTGAAGCTGTTGCAGATATTATTTCTGCTAAAACAACAGTTGGATTGCGCGCTGCCCAGGAAAGATTAACCGGAAAATTAGGTAATACAATTCGTCATATTCGCAACGAACTTATTCAAATGTTATCTTTTTTAGAAGCAGCGATTGACTATTCTGAAGACGATATTACTTTTCTAACTACATCAGAAATTAACTCTAAATTAAACTCCATAAGAGAAGAAATTAGTGTTTTAGTTAACTCATATAAAAGCGGTAAAATACTGAGAGAAGGCGCAAAAATTGCTATAATTGGACTTCCTAACTCAGGTAAATCAAGTTTATTAAATTATTTACTTGGTGAGGCGCGTGCAATAGTAACACATCTTCCCGGTACAACAAGAGATCTATTAGAAGAGCAATTAATTATTGGTGGCTTGCCTGTAAGATTAGTTGATACCGCTGGATTGCGTGATACAGATGATCTGGTAGAAAAAATTGGCGTTGAAAAATCAATAGAAGCTAAAAATAGTGCCGATGTCATAATAGCAGTGATAGATGGTTCAATTGAAATATCGTCAGATACAATAAACTTTTTTAACTCAATCCAAATCGAAAAATCAATAATCGTAATAAATAAAATAGACTTACCTTCTAATATTGATGTCTCAAAAATAGATATCAATAGCATCAGGATATCGGCTATTACAGGCGAAGGGATACCAGAATTAGAGCAAAAAATATATGATTTAGCGTTAGGAAGTAACACCGATTTTGCGGGATTGCCTAATCTACGCACCCATACAATTGCTATGAAAGCTTTAGAATCAATTGATGAAGCTATCACATCGCTTAACAATGGTGCGTCAGAAGATTTACTAACAGTTGATATTACTGCAACAGCTGAATTTCTTGGCGAAATCACAGGTGATAACGTACGAGATGAGATAATAAATGAAATATTCAGCCGTTTTTGTGTGGGAAAATAACTTTTATCCATTTAATGTTTCAAAGTATATATAAATATTTGCTGATATAGTTACGTATTTGATAAGATATGTCAGGAGTTGATAATTAATGTCTATTACATGTTCGCGATGTCAAGCTGAAAATAACGATACAAAATTTGCCTGTTGGAATTGTTGGGCAGTTTTGCCGCGTCTATTATCAGAAGAAGAGATACTATTAGAAATACCAAAAGGTAAAGGAAATCAAAAAACATCTTCTGTAATAGAGCCAATAAACGAAGATTCATTAGACATTACTGCTATTGTACCTCCCCAACCGGAACAGAAAAAAAGCGGACTATTTGGTGGTTTTGGAAAGAAAAAGCCCACTGAAGAACCAGCACCTATTGAAGAATTAACTGATCTGTTTACTGATTTTGAACCTGAAAAAATGGATACTGCAACGACTGCAGATACTACGGAAAATGAAGACATCTTTGCTCCGATAAGTGACAATGTAGAATCACCGGAAATTATTGAAATAGCTCCAGAACCTGTTAAAGAGAAAAAAGGACTATTCGGATTTGGCGGTAAAAAGGCAACTCCAGCAGTAACACCTGAAGATACAACTTTATTCCCTGAAAAAGGTGAGATTCCTAAACCAGAGAAGACACCGCTCTTCGGTATAGGCAAGAAAAAAGTTGTTTCTATTGAGCCTGTTCAATCAATAGATATTGAAGAAACACCTGATAATTCAGCGGTTTTACCAATAACGTCAGAGATAACACCTAATGTTGTAAAGCCTGAAAAATCATCCGTAATCTTTGAATCACCAGTTATCGATGATACACCAATAATCAGTGCACCATTTCTTCCAACACCAACTGAAGGAAATGAGATTGAACATTCAATAACTGATGATAAAACACCAAATCAAACTATTGAGACAACCTCAACTGAAATTATCAATGATGCCACACCAGTATCTGATGTTCCATTTGATTTTGACTTTAAAGCTGAAGTTGAAAAAATATTTGGTGGAACTAATCAAGATTCAACGATACCTGCTGCTCCTCAACCCAATAAACCAAAAAGAATACGTCCTATTCGCGAAGAAGATGGTGGATTGAAACGTCCAAAACGTCCACAATAAAGAGCATCAAATGACTACTAAACCTCTGAATGTCATCGTCATAACATCAGATGAAATGCGTGGCGATTGCCCAAGTTTTATGGGTAATCCTGATTGCAAAACCCCGTTTCTGGATGATTTTGCTTCAAAATCGGTAGTGTTTGAAAATCATTTTGCGAATCATGGCAAATGTCTTCCTTCAAGAGTTGGAATGCTCACTGGTAGATATTCTCACACAGATGGATTTAGAACTGTAAATGTTGAAAACTTGTTACCGGAAACTGATCCCTGTTTTGTGAAAAAATTACGTATCGAAGGTTACGAAACAGCAATTTTTGGACATAATCACATGTGGGAGAATTTTTGGGGAGATGACAGCAAACCCAGCAGTATTGCTGATTATCATTCATTTTGCAACGATGAATACAAAGAGATTCTAAATAAAGAATGGCCGACAGTGTTGGATGGTGAATGCGAATCATTAAATTTATCTAACCACAAATTGGATTATGAAGGTAAAATAACAGGTCTGCGTAAGGGTTTTATTGACGATAACAAAATCGAACAAGCAATACATTATTTAAAAGATGGTCGCGACCGTGAAAAATCATTCTATTTACATCTTGTTATTGGACTACCGCATCCACCATATAAAGTTGAAGAACCATATTTTAGTATGTATAATCGTGATGAAATTACTCCATGGCCCCACGAATTGCCAACTAATGCACCGTTAAATATGCAAATGATGAGAAAATACCGTACAGATGAAGAAATATCTGATGAAGCATATAAAGAAATACAAGCAGTATATTACGGGATGATCACAAAAGTGGATGCCATGTGTGGAAGATTGCTAAAAGTTATTGAAGAAGAAGGGCTAATGGAAAATTCAATAATCTTATTCTGGGTTGATCATGGTGATTTCGCTGGACAATATGGTTTAGTTGAGAAATGGGATACCAGTATGAACGATTGCATACTACACGTTCCGCTGTTATTATATGCTCCTGGTCTTCCACAAGGTAAACGAATTACAAGTTTAACTGAACATGTTGATATTGCACCAACAATGCTTGATATACTAAATATAAAACAAGACTGGGGTATTCACGGAGAATCTTTACTTCCTATTATTGATGGAAAAACCGAAAAAGATGCTGTTTATGCTGATGGTGGCCATGAAGATGAAATGCATCATCGATTTTCTTTTGATAAAAAAACTCCAAGCAATTACGCAAATAAACCATTAAACGCAAAACAAGTTACTTATCGTGAATGTCCTGACAGTATGGCACGAACATCAATGGTAAGGACCAATGAATGGAAAATGATAATCAGGCTTCGTGGCGGAAATGAATTATATAACATATTGAAAGACCCATATGAGATGAATAATCTATGGGGAAAACCGGCTTATAATTCTATTGTTATGGAATTACAACAGAAAATGATTGAATGGAACCTGCGTACATATACTGACCGCCCAAGACAAGATTTAGTAGGCGCATAATTTCCTATAATCAATTATTACATGGAAAATCTATCGCCAAGATAATACTTTTGTGCATCCGGGTCATTTATAATATCAGCAGCGTTGCCTTGAGTAAGTATTTTACCTTCAAAACAAATATAACTTCGTTCAGTAATTGTTAATGTTTCACGAACGTTATGATCGGTAATTAATACCCCTATGCCACGGTCGCGTAGATGAATAACCATGTTCTGAATCTCTTCTACAGCCTTTGGATCAACACCTGTAAATGGCTCATCTAAAAGAATATATG
>JBIJDE010000284.1:0-6268 GCA_044344305.1 Armatimonadota bacterium | reverse complement strand
GTTTAAGCAACGCGTCAACTGTTTTTTGCGAATGTATTAATGGTAATACACACGTACGGAACAGTTTAAAGTAGTGCTCAAACTTACCGGCGTTACCAATTCCATTATCAATATCTGATAGATGGGCATCCCAAAATGCAAGTGTAGCGGAAGAGAGTTGATTGCGGCATCGCTGATATAAATCGCGGCGTCTATTACTGGGATAAGAGCCTATCAATTCAAGCAATTCAATATGGGTCAATTCACGGTATGCCGCAACGCGAAGTTCCAGACAATTCAACTGGGCAGTGTTTAAATCAAGTGCTATTACACGTCCGGGTGATTTACTTAACATCGCAAGTGTATTATCACCAGCAGATGCAATCGACAGACAACTATCACCCGGTTGAATATCCAACGCGTCAAGAAGGATATCGGCATCCTCCCAACATTGTGCATAGCGGATTTTAGAGAAATCAGCTTTCTCTGCGATATCACTGCGCATCTGTTTCCTCCGTTCTTTCAGATATCCGACGAATTACCCCGGTGCTGCCATCGAACTCTACAATATCCCCATTTTTCAACCAACTGGTAATACCCGGCACAGATACTATAGCAGGTATGCGCATCTCACGAGCAACAATGGCAGAATGTGAAAGCAGACTTCCGCGTTCTACCAAAACCCCCTTTGCAGCCGGGAAAAGCATTATCCATCCCGGGTCTGTACGCTCTGCCACCAGAATTTCTCCCTGTTCCAGACGTGCGTTGCGCGGGTCAGTAATCACGCGAACTTTTCCCCGTACTACACCGGGACAACAGCCAATCCCTTTTCGCTGTTCCATATCTTCATACTGGATTGGGGCAGTAGGCATACAGAATTTGTTCCCTTGATTTATCATACCGCGCGTTTCAAAACGATTATCCGGTGTGGGCAACCCCTTGTAACGGGTAAATTCCGTCTTTCGTATCGATACCAACCCACGAATGTCTGCTGTTGTAGCAGTACCATCAATAACACCTATAATCTCATTAATTTCAAGGTAAAAAATATCGCGATAATCATCCAGTTTATCAGTAGACATTAATCGCTTTCCTATCTCAATAAATACCCGGCGAACACGACCAAATAAACGGGTACGTTCAAATCGTAGATTTTCCCTATCGCGTACCCGTTCACGGGTGTTGCGCAAAATCCACCCAAATAATAAACGCCGCAATGGTTTTACTGACAGTGATTGCCGCACACGTTCTTCAGCAAGTTCGCTTAAATTATCTGCAATGACAGAACGGTCAACATCATTCCAATGTCTGGCGAGTTGACCTATTGAACGCAGCAACAGCATTGGGTCATCCTGCAATGTATTGCTTTCCAGCTTCAATTCCTCTAAACACCTATCGCTGAAACGTTCTAAATATTCCTGATACGCGGTATAAAACTCTGGATTCAGGCGGATATAGTTAAGAATACTGTCAATATTCTTATCACAAAGTATAGTAACAAGTTCCTGATCTTTAATTGCAATTAGTGCCATTTCCTTAATACGCTGTGCCGGTTCCGCACTAATTATTCCGCCTTGCCCGCTTATCAAATCATTTTGCAGTGTGCCTTCCTTGTCGCCACACCACTTTTCGGCACAACGGCGCAACAGACCATAAAAAATCATGGCAAAAAAGTCATTTACAAGCGGCGCATCCCAACGGGTTAATAATTTACGTTCAAGCGACCGGTAATATTCTGCTAACTCGTCAATCCGCATCATTTCCAATGACGGTTCGGTAGGAGCGAGAGCCTTATTTAATCGCAGATAAAAACGAGATATACTGGCGGATAATGTTAAATGATTAATAACAAACTTTACACAAGTAATCATTAAATTCAAACCGTCCAACATACGTTCACGACTGGTCGCTTTATTGACATTTGGCAGCAAATTTTCTGGAATCCCCTCTTTTACACCCATCATTTGCTCCATAAATCGACGGTTTACAGTAAAACCAGGCAGTAGAGAGAGAACTCGGTACCAACTCAATAAATTATAATAAATGCGGCCATTCACCAGACCTATCATCCGACGGAAAGTAGCATCATTTTCGCTGATAACGCCTTCGGTAACACCCATTAAACGACAAAATTGCCGATAAACGTGTTCATAGGCAGTGCGTGCAAACGAGAATGTTAAGGGTGTTGTCACACCGCCATAACTCTCAACAATATTACTGTTATCCCATAGATTAATGGCTCCATCCGGGTCTTGCAGTTCCACTAAAGTGGTGATGGGACGCGACTGGACCAAATATATTTTGCCATTTTGCATTGCCCATTCCACATCTTGAGGTCGTCCAAAATATTGCTGTGCCTGTCGCGCCAGAGTGGATATCGACAGTATTTGAGCATCTTCAAGAGCAGGTTTATTAATTAACTCATCATTGACCGACTCTGCTATTACACCTTCTGCAATACTGGATGACTGACGATGCGCGGTATGTTTTTCTGCTATTTCCCGTTCTATTATTTTATTTTCTCTATCTACAATATATGTATCGGCATCTGATTCACCAGAAACCAGAGCACTGCCAAGACCATAAACAGCAGAAACAACGGTTGTCCCACGCCTACCGCTAACCGGGTCAGCACTAAAAGCCACCCCTGCAACATCTGCATTCACCATTCGCTGTAAGATAACAGCAGGTGCAGATGGCACCATCGATAATCCGTGTTCACGGCGATAAGCTAAAATACGTTCGCTGAAACCTGACGACCAGACCTCAATAATTTTTTCTATTACCTGTTGTTGTTTTACAAATAGAAAACTATCCAACTGACCCGCAAAAGAGAATTGGGCTCCGTCTTCATCCAGTGCCGATGAACGAACTGCCAGCAAATCACCATTTGAAGATAATTCAGCGATTGCCGTGAATATTTCATTCTGGATATCAAGAGATGGAGTTACTGTATCAAGTATTTGCTGTATTTCACCAGTATTTAACAGTAGATGTTGTTTTTCTGACAAACTGTCATAAAACGCTGCTGGTGATAAAACGCACCAATCAGGTACTGGTAATTGCGCACGTTGCAATGCGGCAAGTGACCGACCCTTGCCACCGAGTTCCATTTGATTTTCAGTATTTCCAAATAATATATAACGCATTTTATCTTCTTTCATTTATGCAGCAATAATGGAATAACACCGATACCCAGATAAAGAGCTATTGTCCAAATAGCGGACAACGGCTCAAAAAGTTTCGCTAAACGTACCGTTTGATGCCGTACAAAAAGCAATCCAACAATGATGGACAGGCATATCATTACCCCCAATATACTGGCTAAACCGGTAACAAAGTTTATTTGTGCTGCACCGAGAAGCGCACTGACCAGCGTTAATGTCATAGCGAGTAACCATGCAAATATGGCACCTTTGCGTCCCCATATTACCGTGTAGGTTTGCACTCCATGTTCTTCCATCTCTGGAGCCCGTATCTTGCGTCCGACCTCAATCACCATGCCATTGAAAAAGCTGGCGACCAGGAACCATTTTAATCCGCCCGGCAATGCAACACCGGCAGGCAGCCAATCGCAGGCAGAGGTATAAACATCTATGAGCGGCATTATCAGCATGTGGGTCCACATATATGTAAATGGATGTGAACGAAGCCAATCGCCGACGAAGAACTCTTTACTCATCAATCCCAGATATCCCCAGGTGAGCAAAAGCCAGATAACCAGTGGTGGATATAGCCAGATAGTTAAACCCATCTGAATAATCGCCGTCATTATTCCTAAAAACCCCAACTGGCGAAGAGTAACCAGCCCGCGCGGCACTGCCCGGTATGGCCGATACATGGCATCTTCTTTCGCGTCTTTGAACTCATCAGCAATGCGAAGTTGCAAAAAGAAGAATAAAGAACCCAAAAAGGCAATTATTATAGTAGCCATCTTTGGGAAACTGGTATCACCGCGCAAAAGCGATGAAAAGCAAATTGCTGATATACTAAATGCCGCAACCAGTGGTACATGACCAGCCAGTGGAAAGCGTTCTCGCTGATAGATTATCCACCGCCTGGCAAATGATATATTTTGCTCTGATAATGAGCCGTTTTCATTCGTCATGAGTAATTGATTCCTTTCCACGTGCCAGCCGTTGATGCGCACTGGTAAAACCACCGGCACTTAATGCGCCGATAATTGATAGTTCACCCGCCAAAGTTAATGCTGCACATATCTCTGCCAATGCCCGGGCGTTACCCGGACCAGCCAAACCCATAATATCCAAACATGCTTGCTGGCCAGGTAAACCAGTCCCGCCACCGACCGTACCGACAATAAGATTTGGCAATGTAACTGTTGCATACAGCGACCCATCCGCTTGTTCTTCAAAACGCGTTACCCCAACGGCAGATTCTGCCACACATGCGGCATCCTGCCCGCAAGCAATATATAACGCGGTTAATCCGTTGGCGAATTGTCCTTCAACACCAATTGTGCCGCTCAACACACCGCCCATTGCCGACATACGCCAATAATCCACCATGCGTTCTGTCGAGGTATGGAGCAACCTATGTACCAAATTTGCCGGTACAATAACCTCTGCAGTTACCTTTTTTCCGCGAACAGTTTGAAAAGACTGTGCGCTTGCTTTCTTATCTCCCGATAGGTTTGCCTCAACAAAATGATACTGTGGAGTCACCGGACTATTCGCAATTATAAATTGACATATAGCGTCAGTAGCAATCGTCACCATATTCTGTCCGGCGGCGTCGCCAGTTGTGTAATCAAAAATCAGGTAGATGTGGTTTCCTTCAATAGTCACACGCATATCTTCTAACTTTCCATATCGTGTTGTGCTTTCTGCGGTCTGTTTAAAATCATCCAAATGTTTTACTGCCCAGGCGACAAATAAACCAGCCTCAGCTAAATTACGAAAAACAAATCCTGGCGCACGGCTCACACCTTCTGATAACAGGAGTGTATTGCACCCTCCAGACTGACTTATTACCTGTGTACCGCGGTGGTATGATGCAACTAATGCCGCTTCTGTTGTTGCAAGAGGAATGTAATAATCTCCATGAGCGAAGATGCCATTAACACGCAAAGGACCCGCCAAACCAACCGGCAATTTAACTGTTCCAATAAATTGTTCGATATTCTTCTGGTATATTTCAGGAGATGATTCGTGAAGTGCTGCTTTGCTTTCGATAGAAACATTAAGAAGTTTCCAACGTCTTTCAATGGCAGAGTCTGAAACCTGCGACCCGCCAGATACCCTTTGAGGTAATTTATCAAAATTCGGAGCCAGTCTCTCTGATAATCCTTGCGAACTATCAAGTTCCTGCAATTGTTCCAAATAATGAAGTGCTCTCATATTTTCAGTTGCCATCATTTACCTGCCAAATCGTTATCTAAAGTAAGAATACTTCCCGCATAACGGTGTGTCAAGAAGTATTTGATTCACCATCATAACTAAAGTGGGTTTTACCCACAACCAAATATTGCTTTAATAATAAAAGCAATATAGTTAATCTCTGCGTACTTTGCGTTATCCTTTGCGTTCTTTGCGGTAAAATAAAAACTATCATCAATCTGTTATCCCCTAACTTAACCGCAGAGTTACTCAGAGTTTAGCGCAGAGTTTCACAGAGATAATCTCAGATTAATTTTCAAAAACTTGTTTTATATCAACGTTCTTTGAACTTAATTAATAACTCATTAATTTTTATTTCACAGGTTGAAATATACTTTTTAGCACATCCCGAGTCGAATAAATATCATCCGGCTTAACCCGGCTGTATTGCCACCATCCTGCCGACAACAGTAATAAGGCAAAGATGAAAATTATCCTTTGCCCATCTACTATGAAAGCACCTACATTATGTTGCCAGTTGCCAAAAGCAGATAATAGCGACCCGGTAAGCAAGGTCGCTATTCCCCCGGTTAATCCAATCCATGCGTAGTATATTGCCGTGTATGCGGTGTTCTGTTCTATAGGGATAACGCTGTTAAACAGAAGACGTCCGGCTGCCAATGCGAATCCATTTGCGATTGCACCATACAGCAAATATAACCCAATGCACAGAAATATTGCATAAGAAACATTTCGTGGCATTAACAACCAACCTAATGGCAAAAGCAAAGCTGATGCCGATACAATCATTAAAATTGGTCTGCTGCCTACCTTGTCTGTCAGTTTTCCTAAAAATAAACCAGACAACGCGCCGCCAACCATAACCGCGATATCCAACGCGACAACATTTCCCGAAGAAACTCCCAGTTTTTCTTTTACATATAAAGGTA
>JBIJDE010000595.1:0-2991 GCA_044344305.1 Armatimonadota bacterium | reverse complement strand
GAAATGCCGTTTGTGGTATAGGAACTTATGAATGTATAACACCGACATATGGTAACATTCCTGACAGTCAGTCAATGCTTGCATGCGGATTAAATGTAGAACATCATGTGTTACCCGGGCTATATGTTTCTTTTTTATATAATCAAGGTGGTATGCTCGTTCGTTGGTTTCGCGACACTTTTGCATCAGCAGATAAAAAGATGATCTCATCTGATGTTGATATTTATGATTTTCTGGCTAAAGAAATGCCAGATGAAATTGGAAAATTACTGGTTTTCCCATATTTTGAAATGAGTGGTCCTCCACATTACATTAATGACGCAAGTGGTACAATAATAGGATTAACACCACAGTCAACACGGGGTGAAGTTCTGAAAGCTATCATGGAGTGTGAAACATTCTATTTCGCTGAATTATTGGAATCATTAGACAGAATGGGACATAAAATTACCGAATGTATAGCTACTGGCGGTGGTGCGAAATCAGATGAATGGTTGCAGATAAAAGCAGATATTTTCGGTATACCTTTTGTAAGGCCGGTAATAACAGAAGCTGGTGTGTTAGGCGCAGCAATGTTAGCCGGGATGGCAATTGGTCATTTTAATAGTCCTGTTGAAGCTGTAAACCAATTTGTTAAATATAGTTCAATTTTTGAGCCAGTAGATTTTAAACATAATCAATATCAACATAAATTGCGATATTATAATGAAATATTTTCTTCAATCAAAAATCATTTAAAACCTTATGCTGAGATATAGAATATAAATTGAGGTCGCAATAATGTCAACATTTGAAAAATATGGTCGTTTTCTTGATGATGAAGGTTGTTTTGAATTAATAAATGAGCCGCCACGAAAATGGTTGAATGTTCATTTTAACCAGGTTGGCGATAATGAATTATATGCAGAAGTTTCTAACCTTGGTGATGGTCCAATTACAATACGTAATCGCGAGGGTGAAAGTGTACAACTAGTATCTTATGATGCGACATATACATATATTCGAGATGATAAAACGAATATTGTCTTTTGTCCATGGGGTGCTCCAGCACCACAAGAAGTTGAAAATAAAAGTTGTAGATATTATCCTGGTAAAACTGTTATCAGTAGTTTCTGTGTAGGTTTGACAGTATCAGAACGTATTTTTGTGCCTAAATCTATACCAGTAATGATATCAACGATATCAATACAAAATAATACAGATTTTGAACGTGAAATATCAGTTTTTCAATATGCAATGTTTCAATTATCAGGATGTAATAATGAGGGTGGGGGAGTTTGGAAAGATAATTATGCTGAAGTAAAACCAGAGGTAAATGGTGTTTTTATTACAAATAGAAACAAGCATAACCCTTCTGATAGGTTCAAAGGTTATTTAATGAGTTTACAGCCATTTTATGGTGGTTCAGGTTATAGAGATAATTTTACTCGATCAGATTTCTCTCTGGGTACTCCAAAAATATTATGGGGATGGAATGCTGATAATAAACCTGGTGTAGGTCCTGATTGCACGGGATTGGTACAGGTTAAAGTAACAATACCACCAAAAGACAGCAAAAGAGTTGATTTTATATTAGGACAAGCTTGTAGTATTAATGATGCAATAAATGTAAGAGAATTGTTATCTGAAGAAGAGATAGATTTGTTATGTGAAGAGCAGGTAAATAGCGAACGCAAGAAAATGAACGCTTTTAAAGTGAAAACAGGCAATGCACATTATGATAGTATTATGAATACATTCGTAAAAACGCAGATGTATTCATATATGATTTATAAAAGTGGTTTTCGAGATAATCTACAATTAGATAATGCATATGCGATGGTTGATTATAAAGTTTCGGAAGAGAATTTATTACGGGCTTTATCATCACAAATGCCAAATGGGCAAGTTCCACATGGTTTTCGTCCATTAAATCGTCAGCAATATTCCGATAAGCCAGCATGGATTATGCTGACTGTACCAGGATTAATTTACGAAAGTGGTGATTTATCACTACTTGAAAAGAAAGTTTCATATTTTGAGAGTAATGATACTGGAACTGTATGGGATCATATGTTAAGAGCGATGCGATTCCTGTGTAATGATTTAGGTATTCATGGTTTATGTGACCAACATCATGCTGATTGGAATGATGGATTAGAAGCGACCCAAGAAGCCGGTAACCGGGAAAGCGTGATGGTGACCCAGCAGTTAGCATATGGTTTATTGCAGGTAGAACACTTGGCATTGAAAATTGGGGATACTGTAGTTGCTAAAGAAGCGCGTGAACAATGGAATATATTCAATAAACGTTTAAATGAATTGTGTTGGGACGGTGAATGGTATGTAAGGTCGATTTGTGGTGATGGTTATAAAATTGGTTCCGACAGTAATAAAGAAGGTAAGATTTTTATTAATTCACAGAGTTGGGCAGTTTTGAGCCATACGGCAAATGAAAAACGCGCTACAATGTGCATGAATAGTCTTGAAACAATGTTAGGTAAAGACCTTGGATATCAGTTGTGCGCACCAGCATTTTCTGAGTATGACCCGCGAATAGGCAGGATGTCTAATTCATTACCGGGAACAGCTGAAAATGGCGGGTGTTATTGTCATGGTGCAGGTTTTAAAGCCGTGGCGGATTGCATCTTAGGTAGAGCAGAAAATGCCTGGGATACTTTTGTGAAAGTTGCTCCTGACAATCCATTGAATCCAATAGAGAAATCATATGTGGAACCTTATTGTTTCACTAACTTTTATACTACTACTGATTTAGTATATGGTCGTTCAGGATATCCATGGAAAACAGGAACTGCAGCATGGATGTCAATTTTACTCATTGAATGGATTTTAGGTGCACGCCGTCATTTAGATGGATTATTAATAGATCCTTGCTTAACAAAACGTATACCTTATGCTGAAGTATCAAGAAAGTTCAGAGGTGCACATTATGACATTTTACTTGATAATTCCGCTGGTAGATGTAAAGGTACTACAAAAATTGTTGTGGAT
>JBIJDE010000557.1:0-3271 GCA_044344305.1 Armatimonadota bacterium | reverse complement strand
AAAACTATCGCTGGTAATATATTACCAGATTTTAAAGTCGGTAGTCATTTAGTTGAAGTAACTATATAAAACTAAAGGTAATAACAAGAAGAAATGATCGATGCGCATACACATTTAAATGACCCACGAATGCTTCCACATGTAAACGATTATATTACTCGTATGCAGGCTGTAGGTGTTCATAAAGCAATAGTTGTAGGCTATGATATGGATTCGAGTGAAAAAGCAATCAAACTCGCTCACGAATACCCTGATATATTGCTTGCAGCTGTTGGAGTTCACCCGCATGACAGCAAAGATTTTACAGATTCTCAAATGCATCAATTAATGCAAATGGTAAAAGATGAATTCGTTGTAGCTGTTGGTGAAACTGGTCTTGACTTTCATTATGATAATTCTCCGCGTGAAATACAAAAAAGAGTGTTTTCAGATTTAATTAAATTGGCACAAGATGCTGAATTGCCATTAGTTATTCATGAAAGAGAGGCGACTGATGATGCTTTTGAAATACTGAATAATCAATCTGGTTGGGAATTAGGTGGACATTGGCATTGTTGTACAACAACACCTGATCAAGCTATTGAAATTTCAGCACACTTTTATATCGGAATAGCAGGTTGGGTAACATTTAAAAAATCAGAAAATATACGCGATATTGTTCGCACTATTCCTATTGAAAGAATTTTATTGGAAACAGATTGTCCTTATATCTCGCCTGTTCCATTTCGCGGTAAAGAAAATGAACCATCGTTTTTAAAATATACAGCAGAAATGGTCGCAAATATTAAAAATATTGATTTTGAAACAATAAATATAATTTTAGAAGAAAATATTTCACTCGCTTTTCCTAAAATGAGAGTTATTTAATCAGTTTTTAGGGTAAAATAATAGTATCTAATAATAGGAGGTAGCTGCTATGGGAGATTGTATCTTTTGCAAAATAGCAGATCAGGAGACGCAAACGGAACTTGTCTATAATGACGATATGTTTGTTGCTTTCCGTGATATTAACCCTTCTGCCCCGGTACACATCTTAATCATGCCTAAAAAACATATTACATCAATCAATATGCTTAATGACATTGATTCAGATACGCTGGGACGGATTTTTGAAATAGCTAAGAAATTAGCTAAACAAGAAGGTGTTTCAGAGTCAGGATATCGACTGGTGACGAATACTGGTCCAGATGCCGGACAATCTATAAACCACCTTCATTTTCATCTGTTAGGCGGTAGAGAACTGGGGTGGCCACCAGGCTAATGTTTTTTTACTGGTGGAGAGAATAATTCTAATATTAATTGCGTATCGTCCTGGTTGTCATCATTTGATATCTTAGGACGTTCTGATGTAGCTGGTGGTACTGTTGATAAATCAATTAATTTTGGTTTCTTAACGGGTGATTTTTTCGGCTTTATTACAGATTGGTCACCAGTTAAGTTTAGTTGACTGCTTTTCTTTAAAGGTTTTTCAACTTTTGGCTTTTGCAACTTAACTTCATTTTTATATTTAACTTCAAATTCTGGGTAATCCAATAAGGGCAAAACATAAGTATCGAAATATTTACATTCACCATTTTCAAGAATATTACATTGTTTTGTACCCAGACAATGCAATACTTTCCCCGGTTTGAAGTTTGCACATTCGCCGCGAACTAACTTATGGTGAATTTCTTTTATGGTGATTTTGTTCATGATTTGGTGACGATTAATGTCAACATACTTTAACATTTCGCAAGGATTTATTCAAGTGTTATTTTCTGTTTTTAATAAACTTTAAGGCTGTTTCAGATATTTTATTTATTTTAGATAAATCTATATCACTTAAATGGGAAAACTCAATTCCGTTAGTTACAGCGAAATCATTTATATTTTTTATTGATGCAGCGCATACGATAGTACTATGTTGGTCTTTATATGCGCATGAAGGATTAATAGTGCTATTTTCTGCTATTGTAGAAATGAGATTATACATCCCAGATGATGAGATAGGTGTAATATCTTTTTGATGACTATGATTAGGAATCTTTACTATAAGCGGAAGATGAGAAGTGTTCTCTAACTTATTGATTGAACCAAAATTATCGATTGGAAACTTATGACCGGATGTAGATGTAATTAATATCGCAGTATTATCATTAATTCCAATGGAAGTGATTGTTTTTAATAATATACCAATCCATCTGTCTATAAATGTGATTCGTGAGTAATATCCAGCAATCAGCATTTCTATAAGCTGTTGAGATGAACTTCTAAATAATTCATTTTGCAACAAGAATATACGAGGGTCAATCTTACCATTGCTATTAATGGGCTGATATAATTTTACTATGTCTTGAGGGGCTTCCCATAAGTCACTCATACCGGCACCATCTATCCATACAAAAAGATTATCACTATTAGCATTGTCTTTTAGAAATTGTCCCGCTAATAAGAAAAGACGGGCGGTTGCCCAATCTTCTTCTTTTTCTCGTAAACGATTTGAATGGGCGTAATACAATAATTCTTTATCTACATCAAAAAGATGGTCATTATTGGGATTAATTTCAATGTCAAAGTTATCAGTATATTCCCAATTTTCTGGGGTTTCTATGTCATCATAAGTCCAAAATTTATCACCGTAACTGCCTCGTACAGACATCCAACTATCAAAATATTCAGTGAAATCATTATATGAGGTAGCTAATTTAGGATTGTCATAAATTAAATGTTTATGGTAATCTTTTCCAATTATTTCAAATAATGATTTCTTTTGAAGAATATCATTATTGCATTTTGCAGTAGTGCAATGAAAGATATCATAACGGTTAGTCATGTAGTCTGATGAAGAGGAATAATAATTTTCATAATTCCAACAATCAAAGGCTAATCGGTCAATATTAGGGGTGAAGATTTGAGGATTACCACTAAATCCAAAAGCATCATATCTTAAACTATCAAATGAAATTACAACGATATTCATTTCATATTCCAGTTAATCGATATATAGAATATACAACGATTTCTCGTGTAATATATTTTAAGTTTTGGTCTAAACTGATAATTCTACTAAATGCGGTTGGGCTCAAGTAAGATTTCATGCCGATATCTTTTGCAATTCTTTTTAATCGATACATATGAAAGGGGTCTGAAACTACAATGGCAGATGAAATATTGCACTTATGCATTATTTCAAGAGAGTTCTGCATACTTTGAACAGTTGTTAATCCAGTATTTTCGGTGAAAATAGACTCAATTGGAATACCGTTATTAATTGCATATTTTTTTGCTGTTT
>JBIJDE010000282.1:0-6276 GCA_044344305.1 Armatimonadota bacterium | reverse complement strand
GTTTGATAAAAAAGACGATGGCAGCGGTCGGTTATACCTGAGAATGCTGGACGACAGCAACCCCAACATCGCAAGTATAGAAGCTTCAAGGTGTGACACTTTACTGGAAACAGCGAACTTTAATAATATTACCGTTAGCGGGTTAACCTTCTCCGGCGGCAACATTTTCTGGAACCTTGGCGCGTTGATGAAACAGGATATTGAATCGTGTGCAATTCGTATGAATGGCAGCGGTGAAAATCTGGTAATTTCAAACTGCAAATTTACCAGTCTTACCGGCGGGGTGTGGATAAAGGCGAATAAAGATTCCGATAGAGTCGGTATAATAACCATTTGCGATAACAAGTTTACGGATTTGGACAGGTACGGGATTAATATCTCCGACAGCATCCGGTTTGGTAAAATTGATCCGCCGTTTTCAACTATCCAGCAGGTGAATATTCTGCGAAACTCTATGTCGCGGATTGGCCTGCGCGGCGGTCGTAATTGCTATGGCCACGCGATGGTGGTAAGTTATCCTGAATGTGTTGAGATTGCCGGTAATGTAATCGACAGCGTTGGCGGTGCGGGTATTTTTGTATCCGGCGGTAAGGGTAATAATGAGAAACGCGACAAGCTGCTAAGCCGGGTATTGATTCACCATAATAAAGTTACCGATTCGGTCATGGTGAGCAATGATTTTGGCGGAATAGAGACACTGCAAGGTGGGCCGTTTTACGTTTATGACAATATCAGCAAGAATCCGGGCGGGTATATCAACTGGGCATTCAGTGCGATGAAAGATACCAAGAATACCAGTCAACTCGGTTGGGATTCTGCACGGCAGGGATATGCTTACTGTTTTGATAACTCTTTCAAAAATTACGTCTTCAACAATATTGCCGTTGGCAATAACAATACACTGGGTAGTCCATTATGCAACTCCGCCGCATTTCAGGAGCGCGCAGGTTTTCAAAACAATTTCTTCAATAATACCGTGACGAAATTTGCCGTGGGTCATCGACGCCAGCAACCACGCGCCGGTCGCGATAGTTACATGGGAAATATTTTCGACAACATGAGCGACTGGGTATTTTTACATGCAGACGCAAAAAATATCGCAAACGCCAATGCGTATAAGTTTAGCGAAAAAAAGGTGCAAATTTCAAACTGGAATTAAATGCTTATAGCAAAAATATCATTACCGGCACTCCGAGCGACTTTGGCACATTTGAAGAAGATGGTACACGATATAAAAACGTTACAGATTTTAACGCAGCATTAAAGAGAAATGATGCAATGACACAGGATGCAGGTGTAGTAACTGAAACATCAGTTTTACCAACAGCAGACAAAGGCGATTATCGTCCATTGGTTGGCAGTGCAACGGATGGCAATGGCGCGAGAATATTTCTCCCGTGGGGGTTATACGCATTTGTTGGCGAATACAACTTCACGCCAAACCTGCGCAACCCTGCGGAGATTATTTATGATCGATGGTACATGGCGCCGCAGATGATTAGCCGCGACGATTATTGGAAATCACTGACATTCCCGCTGACTGGGGTGAATGTGAAATTGGAAAATTATGTGACCGGTAAATTAGAGAACTGGACAACCGGCGCGTTACAATTAAATGGCATTGACCAGTACCTGACGTTGAAAAATATCGCCGCAGATAAGAATGTTGACGTAGTGTTGAAAGATACCGGGAAAGAACCATGGGGAACCGGATCGGCACCGAAGACCGCGGTATTTGGACAGGCGTTTGACTTTACCCTGACATTAAATGATGATGTTCCCAAAGGTTCCACCCTGGCGGTGGATGTGAATTGTTTCAAAGGTCCGAATTATGGCGGTTGGCTGGGTATAGTTGGACGGACGAAAGTCACCGGGCCGGGACCATATAAGTTCAGTTACAAACCACAGGCTGTAGATGGTCTGACAGTATATTCGATTACCATTTACGTCAGTCCAACCGGTGGTTGGGGTGACGCCACCCACCGCGCGACGAGAGCGGTAAATAAATTAGATGCGCCATTATCACTGAACCCGAATATTGGCGAAAATAATTTCTTGGTAGAAACCATGTTGAAAATAGCAAAGGATGCAAATGGCATGATAATTGAAAAGAAAGATAAAACAGGATATTCGGTGGTTGTTAATCAGGCCGGCAATTTAGCATTTACAATTGCAAATGCTGCCGGCAGCACAGTGGTAACCGGGAAACAGATAGTGAATGATGACAAATGGCATCATATTATCGCAGAAGCTGATAGGAAAAGCGGTCGGATGACAATATATGTTGACGGGAAAATTGATGTGGAAGAGACTGGGGAAAAGATAACCGGCAACATCGATAGCGCAACCGACCTTTTCGTTGCTGGAACTCCTGATGGAATAAACCTGGCGGCAACCCTGGACTTCCTGCGTATTTGCCGTGGCAACCTGGCAGATGCCCGCACAGATATAGATGAATTAACCGCCTGGCAATTCGCCGGATCGCAATTCAGCGACTTCACCGGCGCAATAATTCCAGATGGCAAACGAAGCGCAGGCGCGATATCGCTTAAATAAACAATAAGCCTTTGTAAATGTAGATAGGGTAAGGGGTGGTTTAATTAATATTTAATCACCCCTTTATATTATTTATTCTGCAGTCATTTGACCGCTAAGGGTATCTACCATACGGTCATCAATACGGTACCATGCAATGCGCAGGTTGTAATCATCTTCTACAAATACATCCAGAATGCCATCTGTTGGATTTCTTCTAACGACTACTGACCCAAAGAAGTCAAGCAAACCACTGGGATTATTTGGCTTTTCTCCCATTAACTTTGGCGATGGTCCTACCTTGCCTATCAGTAGGCCGTCGCGAGTGTAATGGTGCACAATTCCCTGCCATGGTTCACCGCCTATTATACATCCACCCTGTCCGCCGGGGATAACATCAAGTCCTACGCAGATACTCGGAAGGATAATCTGCCAGCGTCGTTCTGATCCGTTAAATCCTGCCAGAGAGTTGCCGCCCATCCATACACCACCGTCTTGTGGAGTATTTTTCTTGCGGGTCATTCCATATAGATACGTCATTCCTTCAGCATCGTTCTGTACCATTTTCAAACCGGTGCTCCATCGCAATGAACCTCGTGGAATGGTACAGACTACATTTTTCCATTCATATACAGGATTTCCTTGCTTGTCTATTCCTGCGAATGGCACCATCCAGACAGAGTTTTGCTCTGGTGTAGCACCACCACGGTCGTAGGACGCTATCCAGATATTTTTATCGGCATCCACCGTCATCGGCCCATATTGCCACAAAGGTTTTTTATCTTCCGGTTTTGACCAGTAGATTATCTCTTCTGGCTGCGGAGTATTGTCGCCTTGTTCGTCGTGCCATGACCACAGGTAAAAATTTTCAGGTTTCCAGACAAACTCGGAGTTTTTACCATCCGGCAATGGTTGCGCGCGACCAAGTATTGATACCAGTTTAAATATAGGGTTTCCATTGCTTTTATCTATGCGGTATACCTGCACGCCGTCGCCACTGGGCATATAGAAGAAATCATTCTTTCCGATACGGCATACCCGCGGTGTACCGGTTGGTCCGCCTCGATAACTATTGCCGTTATAATTGCTGCCCTCGTATTGCCAGTTGCCGGTTTTACCATCAATTTTATATGTGTGGTGCATGAATGTGTAAAATGCATTGGGGTCGGCGGTTCCATATGTTCCGTTTGATTGAAACTCAAGTCCCATCTGTTCCCACATTAGTTTTCCATCCGGAGAAAATGTTGCGAGTCGTCCGCCGTTAAAGAAATATTCGTTTTGTGCGGTGATGATATTTCCATCTTTATCCACTGCCAATCCATGCAGAAAAAAGAACTTGTTGGCATCTCTATCACCGGGTGCGGCCTTTTGTCCCAATATGTTTCTCAATTTCACAGTATCGCCAGTTACATCATATATACATACTTGTCCGGTTCCCTGGTCGGCGAGATATAATGCGCCTTTTGGTCCAAATGTTATTGCGTTAATATTTTTTCTATCTGTTATTGGGGTAGCGGCAAGTTTTCCTTCCACAGTAAATATGCTCACGTTGCTTTTTTCATGTCCTACCCATACTCGTCCGTCAGGCGCGATAGCGACTGTCTGGGGAAGTTTTACACCGATTGTTCCTTTGGCATCGCCAGTTGTTTTATCATACATTCGTACTAAACCGGCCAGTGAATCTGTAGCGTAGATGGTATCTCCTTTTACTGCTAATGACAATAGTGGAAGACGCATTAGTTGACGTTCATCTTCGCTGGCACCATCAGGATATGGAGCTCCATTATCGTAAACCTTGATATATTTCCCAGTCTTGGTGAAGGGGTCAACTACCCAATTTGTGCTATTTGGTGTTTTATTTATTTTTAACCTGGCAATGAAAAACTTTGATTTTGTGCGGTCTTGCAGGTTGTCGTAAGAGGTTACGTATGCGTATTGTTCATCAACTGCAATCGCCTTTAACATGCTTCCGATAGGATGACCGGAATGGGATGCCACTGCACCGGAATCTGGTGACCAGCGTATCACATCATGATGAGGTTCATCCCAATCATGCACGGTATAAATGCCGCCTTCGCTATCAACAGCAACAGCTTCAAAATTAATAGGAACATGGCCATATGTATTAGCTGGTTTTGCGGTATTTCCTATAGTGCCAATATTGGTGTATGTCGAATTATTCACTGCCACCCGGTAGGTATATGTCCCTTTTGGCGTTGGATTGCCATCATCATCTTTCCCATCCCACTTTATGGTATGCAGTCCTGCTTCCATAGGTTTCATAGACCATAATATTTGCACCAGATGGTCTTTGATATCATACACACCTGCGCTGGTAAGTGGCGCGGATTGTTTTAAGGAAAATTGGAAACTGTATGATTGCGGCGTCGGAACATTGGTATCTTCCTGCGCAAATGAAAAACTGGTAAAAAGAATAATGGATAGGCAAGTCAGGAAATTGATGAATATACGCATTTAAATGCTCCTGTATTGTGAATTATCTGTGATATGTTGGTTACGTAACCATCGATTGATATTATCACCTTGATTTATCAGTGTCAATACAGTTTTTCAATTTCTTATCACAAATATTTTATGAACTCTTGCGTTACATTGCGTTACACAGTAATCTTTTCATATAATCTGATAATCAATGATATTGATAAAAGTTTCAAGTTGACGATTGTTGTGTGTGAAGTATAATACTCTTGTAATCTTTAACTTGCCACATGGGTATTTACCCGTGATTAAGGAGATAATTATGTCCAGTGTGAAAGGTTGTTATGATCCGAGTATGTACCAGTTGGATTTATCTGATTGGCCGTCGATGATTGTTGATGCTCCGGGTCCGAAATCTAAAGAACTGCATTCCCGATGCACAAAATATTTCAAAGGTCTCAGCGGACAGGTTAAGCTGTTCCCGGTGGCTTTTGATTCCGCCAAAGGTTGCACCATGACGGATGTTGACGGCAATCGTTATATAGACTTTTCTTCCGGTATTTATGTAACCACGCTGGGACATTGTCATCCGAAAGTAACTGAAGCTGTGCAACGTTACGCCGGACAGATGATGAATTGTCATGATTTTACTACCGAAATTAAGACATTGTTAATGGAGAAGATGGCGGAAATATTACCGGGTGATTTTACTGGTTTTCAACTTTATGATTCGGGTACTACGGCTGTTGAGGCTGGTCTTCGCGTTTGCCGCGCCGCCACTAAACAGCATGAATTCCTCTCTTGCTTTTATGACTTTCATGGCAAAACTTGTGGTGCCGTTTCTTTGGCGGAAATCCGCGACTCCGCTTATGGTCCTACACGAATTCCAGGTTATCACATGGTGCCGCGTCCCAATCCATATCGTCCATTGTGGACAAAAGCAGATGGTACTATCGACACTGATAAATATATCGAATTTTACGAAGAATATCTGCTACATGGAACCGCGGCACAAGTTGCTGCATTCGTATTGGAACCGATACAAGGTTGGGGTGGTTCGGTAATGCCGCCGGATGATTTCTTTCCAAAACTGAAAAAACTTTGTGAAAAATATAATATTCTGCTGATGGCGGACGAAGTATTGACCGGCATCGGCCGCACTGGCAAATGGCTGGCAATGGAGCATTATGACACCATTCCAGATATTGTAACGTTGGGAAAAGGTTTTGGAAACGGTTTTCCGGTTACCGCTGTATGTGTTCGCGAACCATACAAAGAATGTTTTGAAAAAATTAGTGCATC
>JBIJDE010000283.1:0-6276 GCA_044344305.1 Armatimonadota bacterium | reverse complement strand
ATGTTGTGATTTGCCAACCTTGTTTTGTCGTTTTTACCGTTTCGTCTTTATTCTACAGACACTGTCGCGGGAGCTGGGGACAGCTCCCCTACCTTTACCTGATATTTCTGAATTATAGATGTGAAAATATGCACCATTTCTAAAATTTTCAATGAATGTTAAAAATGTGTATAAGGGTGAGAGCATCGCTGTGGGTCCGAATACATAACAATTTTACGTCCTGAAGGGGCATAATTCCTCAACAAATAGGAATTATGCTCTTACAGAGCGATAATGTTTTCCTAAATTTACCACCCACAGCGTTGCTGATGGGCTATGGAATTAATGTTGATAAAAGTAAAATTGAACAATGACGGTAAACCTTGGAAATATTTATTAGTTCCGCATGATTCAGTGAATAGCGCAATGACAATTAGTGGTATTGTTAGCAGTTATTGGGAAAAGTAATTGCTACAAAAACGTTCAATATCGTAAGGGTGGACCATGTGTCCGCCCTTTTTTAATGATAATATGCGGGTAAATCTGTATAATAGTCCTATGTCAGATAAATATCTCAGTGGTATATTTTGGAATCATCTGGTTTATCCTGAGTTTGCCACCGGTGAAGTGGAGAACGCAGACGCGATAAAACATTGGTTGTCCGAACAGATAAAGGACGAGGAATGGCCGGAGTATGCCGTTGCACTGGCAATTGATAACCTGTTTGAAAAAAATGAAAAAGAACGGAGTGTGATAATTAACAGGGTTAGGGATAAGATAGCTGTTTTACTAAAACCGCACGAATGCAGGTTGCTGGGTTTTGCCCATCGTAACAGTATATATTTTTGCGGTAGTAACATAACAGATAAAGATTTAGGCTATTATTTCGAGAAGTTTCGGCGAGTTCTCACAGTAGAAACCGGTGCAGATATCACTATAGGCATAGCCAAGTTGCCTACGATGACTCTGGCGGGTTTGCAATGGGCGGCTCAGCGGGCGGTGGTGTCGCAACGTCAAAAGATGAAGAGCGGATGTAATAGGGTATACCTGCATAATAATGAAGATTTACCGGTGCCGAACCTGGCGAACTACTGGCGGTTGGCACTGAACCTGCAGGATAAGCTCCGCGCTGGACATACCCAGGAATCTCTTGTGATAACGGAAGAAATATGTAGTGAAATATTTCGCGGCACCTACATGTCGTTGGGAAAAATACGTCCGGTACTGCAAAGCCTGGTTATTCTCACCGCACAAGCGACTACAGATGTCGGTGTTGATGCCGATTCAATCACTATTATCTCTGAAAAAATGCTCACCTATATCGCGACAGAATACGATTATATGACGCTGGAATATATCATCAAATCCGCCATAACAGAGTTCTCTACCGCCATAAATAGTCATTTTAATTCAGGGCTACTACGAATGGCAGCGGAAATTGATGAAATTATCGACAATAATCTTGATAACTCCGACCTATCTCTGCATTTTATATCAGAAAAACTATCCATCAGCGCACCCTACATCAGTCGAAAATACAAAGAAATTCGTGGTATATGCCTGACAAAAGTCATTAATATAAAACGTGTCCAATCAGCCAAAAAACTCCTCCACCAGAATAAATCCGTAATAGAAACCGCTTTTGCAGTTGGATACGGCACTCCACAACATTTCAGCCGGGTATTCAAAGAGATTGTCGGAGTTTCGCCGGTTAGGTATCGTAGTACAAAAAATGTTCAATTTTAATTAAAATATGTGCTGTATTTAATCTTTTTTGCTGTTATTATCAAGTCATCTACTGCGATTAATGGTGTTAATTGTAAAAGGAGGCTCTACGTGACAGCAGATTTTACTGCCGCATTTCGTGAACATGCAAAAAAGGTTGGTGCAGATTTAATTGGTATTGCGCCTATTTCCCGCTTTGAAGGATTGTCGGCGGATAAGCATCCGGCTTCTATTTTCCCCGAGGTTAAATCAATAATTATCGTGGGGAAACGAATCACCCGCGGCACTTTGCGCGGGGTAGAAGAAGGTACCCAATTTGACCTGTACAATACATACGGTCGCGACTGGTTGAATAACCGGGTATTGGCGACGGCGACGTTCCGTACCGCGGAGTTTTTGGAAGATAACGGTTGGGAAGCGGTGCCGATACCAAATCTGCCGCCAGAGATTCAACCAATGGGTATTTCTGTGCGGCCGGGACAACCGGCACCAAATGTGATGCTTGATTTTAATGATGCGGCAGTCCGTGCCGGATTGGGTGAAATCGGTCATTGCGGCATGTTTCTTACCTCGCAATTCGGTCATCGCCAGCGCTTTCAGATGATTCTCACTGATGCTGATTTATCAGTAAATGATATCCCCACCGATTCAATCTGTGTAAAGTGCGTTGATCTAACAGAAATTTGCCCATTGAAAGCTATTACTGATAACGGGAAAATAGTGAGCATTTGTGGTAAATCAATGCCGGTTGCCGATGTAGATGATAATGTATGCAAACGCTGTAAAAATGGTGCCACCGCTAATAATTTGCATCCATCTGGCAAGGTAGACCGGTTCGCCGCCCTGTGTAGCCGCAACTGTATGACTATATTGGAAGATGCTGGACGACTGGATACCGCTTTCGAGCATAAGTTCCGCGATCGCAAACCATGGGGTGTGGTGGAAGAGCTGAAGAAGCTGTAGGAGATTAAAATGGCAATAACAAAAGAAGAATTACGGCAATTTGCCTACGACCAGGGACTGGATCTTTTTGGGGTGGCAAATATCGAGAGATTCGACAACGCGCCGGTAAATATGAGTCCGAAATCGATATTTCCCCGCGCCAAATCGGTAATTGTTGTCGGCAAACGGATTATGCGCGGCGGTTGGCGCGGCATTGAAGAAGGTACTAACTGGGTGTCCTATTCTTACTTCAACTACCATGGTTTGCTGAATACTCATTTCATTCAATTGCCGATGTATGAACTGGCGTGCAAGATAGAGGATTACGGTTATGAAGCAGTTCCATATTATTCCGGTGTCCCGGAAAGGCAAGAACCATGCGAGCCAACACGTGAAGGCGAACCATCGCCAAATGTCCACCTTGCCATTCGTATTGCCGGAACCGCTGCAGGACTTGGCGAGTGCGGGTGGTCCAAGGTATTTCTGACGAAGAAATTCGGCCCGCGTCAGCGACTTCATGCCATCATCACCGATATGGAACTGGAACCCGACCCGTTAGTGGAACCGAACTCAATCTGTACCCGTTGTATGCATTGCGTCAGCGGTTGTCCGGGAGCGATACCACACATCCGTGAGAACAAATACGTGGAGATACAAATCGAAGATAAAAAATATCGCTGGGGTGACGTGGATATGGGGAAATGCACGCTGATGTACCATGGCGGTGACCCACGCACTTCACCATTCATCCATAAGGATTTCCCCGGAATGAAATTTGAAGTAACTGAACAAACCATGACAGAATCGGAAGCTTATAAATTCGCCTGGACATTATCATTGGGCAACTGGGCAAAAACCGATGAGTTCCCCCATGGCAGAATTATCGAAGGGCATTCTATGCTTCGCGACTGGTCAGAAGCCGGTAGCTTTGGCGTGGAAGGATCACGTGGCTGTATGCGTAGTTGCTTCAACTACCTTGAAAAACAAAAGTTGATTGAACAGACATTCCATGGTGGCGACTTTATTAAACGACCAAGATGGCTGTTATCGAGTGGTGGTGATAGGGCACACGAGGAGTAATTGATAATTTAAGCAGGTTCTTGCAAAACCTAATTTTTAAATGTTTAGGTTTCAGGTTTGTGGTAGGCGAAAACCACCCCGACCTTCGGCCACCCCTCCTTGGCAAGGAGGGGAGTATAAAATGAAGGTTTTGATTATTAAAGCAGCCTTAATATTATCAAGTAACTACCATAACTCCCCTCCTTGCCAAGGAGGGGGTAGGGGGTGGTTTGGTTGATTATATAATTAGTATGGTTTTACAAGAGCCTGCAAGAAAATGCCATCTGGTGGGAGAGGGGTTGAGTATCTCCATTTCCCACCAGATGGTGAAGTGTTTATTTTATGTTATCTCATTTCATTTTATAAAATCCTGGTTTTACATCTTTGAATAATTTGTCTTTATCGCGTTTTATTACTGCTCCGGTTATCTCTTCCTGCAATTTTGTCACTTCAAGATATTCATCACCAAGGTTGATTTGTGAAAATGCGAAATCATCTGGTTTTCCATGTGGGGTGGGTACTATCAGCAGATTGTCTATTATCGATAAATCTCCCGGCAGCCAGGTGAAGGCGTCGCGTCCGCCTTTTTCAACCAGCAATTTCAACATATAGCGGTTATGTTCTTCCCAACCCGGCTTGTCATTCACCACGCAATGACCGGTAACCGGTGCCAACCTTGTCCCGCCGTCCGATGAAATCCGTTTGTCGCCATGGTTGCGTAGGCTCATCAGGAAATCGCGGGGACCATAGCCGTCGATTCCGCGTTGAGTATTGGCAATGACGCTGAACATTTCTAATGGCATATCCATCGCTGTACCTTCGCCAACTATTATAGCTTCCGGGTCGCAGGATTTGATATAGGAATACATTTCATCCATGAATGAAACAGCGTGCACAGCCGTCTCGCCGGGGTAGCGCATGAACGAACGCGGGGTGAAATCTGGCGGGATTGGATGGCCGCTGCAATCAAAGAATATCCCTTTACAACCACATTCTTTGATGTAAAAATCAATCCATTTTTTTGTGTATTCCACATACCCGGGGTGGCCGGGATTGATGAAAAACATGCTGGTGGCGTCGCTGTTTCCCCATGATGCTACCATACGTCCGTCGATACCACGAATAAACCAGTCGTCGTTAACATCCAATGCGCCGGGAACCAGTCCGGAATGCGACATCCAGATAATCATCGGCACTCCGCGTCCTGATATACGCTTACACATCCGCTTGAATTCTTCTTTGTTGCCGTGACGGGTATCCGGCGCGTATCCGTGTGGTGATGTACCGCAAAACATTGACCTTTCCGTCACCAGGCTGATCCAGATTGCATTAAACTGCCCGTCATCCAGCTTTTTCTCCCACAAGTCAGCCTGTTCCGTCCAGGAAGGCTCATTATTCCATGCCACTCCCTCGCCCCATAGGACATTGTATGTCCACGCCGGTGGTTCCGGGTAATAAAATGTTGCGTAATCTGCCATCCACCGCTGCATTTCGTCATCTGTCTCGCCGTGATAAATGGTGATTTCCGGCATTCGGAAGGTTGTTCCCAACGGCAACTCTGCATGGAAAGTAAAGTCGAAACATATACCGCGTCCGGCAGAATCAATATTTACGATATACCCAATATTTGGTCTACGGCAAGTGATGGCTACCCAGTGACCGGTCTTGATGTTATAAAAGACTGCGCCGTTCAGCACCAAACCACCTGGGTAATGGCGGCGGAATATATGGCCAAGGAATCGCTTGGCATTTTCCGGAGTGTCATTTTCGTAACCCATGTGTCCGTTTTCCTGGTCTGGTCCCATCGAATAAGCATTTGGGTAAATCATCCGGGTATCTTCACCCCAGAACTTCCAATTCCAGTTCAGCAGTGTCAGGGTATCAACATACATTGGCGCTTCCAGCACTGGACCGCCGGGTCCCGGGCACTCATACGACAATTCTGCGGTTTCGCGTTGCAACCCATATTGAACGCCAATCGCGTTGAAAGGCAGTTTTGGACGTGTGCCGATGACCCGCGTCATCACCAGACCCATGCCGGTATATTGATTGACGAATTTCTCACCTCGCATGCGAACTGATGTTTCCGGCGGTCTGGCTCCAACAGTTTCCTGTGGTACAGAACGCATGGCAAACGGTGCGCCATTAAGCAGCAATTCGCCAGATGATGACGGGGAATTGTCCAGCAATTCCTCACCATACAGGTTAAACGACACCACACGCCCTGTAGCCGGGTCGCAGGTAATTTTCGGTTGTGATTGATTATTCATAATGGTCCTTTTTAAAAGTTTTCAGTTTTCAGTTTTCGGTTTTCAGTATTCTCCGTTTGAAGTCGATATTAGTAACGATAAAATTCGTAATTCGTAATTAACAATCACTCCACCTTTGCTTCTCCCCAATTTGCCGGTTCAAGCCTGCTTTCATGTGGTATATCATTCAACACATTTGCAGTAAAGCTATTATTTGTCCAGTAAGATCGGGCAGAGGCGGTATTGCCGGTTTCATTGCCATAAATATAACCAATATCCATCCTTACAGGCTGTCCTTTTTGTAATGACAAGCCAAATACAT
>JBIJDE010000528.1:0-3585 GCA_044344305.1 Armatimonadota bacterium | reverse complement strand
ATTTAAAAAAAGTTTGAAAATATAAAAAGTTTAATGCATATTATGCCGATAACTATAATATAATCTTTATCTACACGCAATTATTTGTGTTTGGGAGTTATTAAATGGCATCAATTGGCAAAAATGACCCGTGTCCATGTGGTAGTGGGTTAAAATATAAACAATGTTGTGCAAATAGAATGGTTTTTGAAAAGCTTATAGTAGATTCTGTTGAAAAAGCATATCAAAATTATTTAGCCGATAAAGCTGAAACAATGCCTGAAATATTATTGCCTGTTCTTAGTAATGCTAATGATTCTGACTTAAATAAAATTGAGAGTTATGCGAAAAAATCTGAAGATGATGGATTTATTATTCATATATTAAATGTTTTAAAAGATTGTAACCCAGAATTATTTATGGAAAAGTTTGCTTATTCTTTATATAACAAAGGATTATATTCAATAGCTATTCCTTATTTAACAATTGTTGCTGAGAAAAAGAGTGACGATTTTTTGATTAATTTGTCATTAATAACTGCATTAAATAAAGTGAAAAACTTTGATGAAGCTTTGAGACACTCAGAGAAGATAATTGATGATAATCTAGGCGAAGAAAGAGCGTATTTATTGAAACTGGAGTCATTGAATCAAAGTAATAATCTTGAGCTTTTTGAAAGCTATATAAATGAAGTAAAAAAGATATTACCAGACAGTCTATTAATATATAACAAGCATAGCTCTGTATACTTTGTAAAAGGCGATTTCGAAATGGCTGAACAAAAAGTTTCAGAAACCTTGTTAAAATGGCCAGAAGATATATCATTATTAAATATGAAAGCGGTATGCCTGATAAAGTTGCAAAGAGAGATAGAAGCACTTGAAGTTCTTGACGCAATGCCTATACATGATAATAAAAATGAAAAACTGATGAGCCTTCAGACGCGCCAGTCAATAGCATATAGATTTAGTAATAAAAAGGACTTTTTCGAATCAATCGATAAACAAATTGAATTAAATCCTGACTTTGAGATAAGTGGAAAATTTAAAAAAGCAACTTTCTTTCCTCATGTCATTCCATCTGAAGAATCAATTAAAGATTTAAGAGATGAATCGATGTTGATTCTTAATGACATTATAAGTAATCCTAAGAATATAGATGATCCTTTTTTACAAGTAAATCTTGCTAATTTTTACCTGGCTTATCATGGTTGTAATGATAAGGAGATGCAATTGATGTTTGCGTCGGCATATTATAAATGTTGTTCGCAACTTGGTGCATATGCTACACATTGTTCACAATTACCTCCATTACATATCAGGAAAATAAAAATTGGGTTGATTAGTGCTTTTTTCAAACTTCACACAATTGGTAAATTTAATATCGGGTTCATAGAGAAACTGCCACGCAATTTATTTGAAATAATTGTTTTTACCATGGAGAATCTCCCGAAAGATAATATTACTGAGAAAATAGTTGAATTTGCTGATAAAGTAATTGTATTACCTCGTAATTTGGAAATATCACAGGAAATGATTGCCAAAGAAGAGATTGATGTATTATTTTATACAGATATAGGAATGGATCCATTAACTTATTATTTAGCCTTTGCACGTCTTGCGCCTGTTCAGTGTGTAACATGGGGGCATCCAGATACAACAGGATTACCAAATATTGATTATTTTATATCTGCAGATGATGTAGAACCTGCCGATGCGGATAATCATTATTCGGAAAAGCTAATCAGATTATCGAATCTGCCGACATATTATTATAAACCAACAATTCCTGAACCAGGTGATTTTAAAGCTAATTATTTTTTACCAGAAGATAAAAAGATATATACTTGTCCGCAGAGTATTTTTAAGTTTCATCCTCATTTTGATGAGGCCTTAGGTCAGTTGCTGATTAGAGATGAAAATGCGGTTTTGGTAATCATTGGTGGTGGTAATGCTGAGTGGTTTGAACCGCTAACTGATAGAATAAGTAAAAAGATACCGTCCGCATTATTACCTCGTATATTTGTATTACCAAAAATGCCTATGGATGATTACTTTAAGTTGTTGCAGGTTTCAGACGTAATTCTTGACCCACCATATTTTGGCGGTGGTAATACATCTTATGAATCATTTGCATGCGGCAAGGGTATTGTAACATGGCCTGGACCATTTATGCGCGGTCGTGTAACTCTGGGATGCTATCGACAGATGGAAATAGATGATTTGATAGCAAATAATGCCGATGAATATTTACAGCTTGCATATCGTATGGCGAATGATGAAGAATTTAAGAAAAATATTGAAGAAAAAATAATTGAAAAACGAGATATATTATTTGAAAATCAGGCAGTAATTGATGAAATATCTGATTTCTTTACCGCTGCATACATTGCAGCATTAGAACATAAAAAGTTAGATTTTTGGAGGTGGAAAAATGAGGACTGAATTACACATAAAAAGAGATGAAATACGACAGGCTACATGTCCAGCATGTGGCTATTATGTTGCTGTACCATTTTTACGCAGTGAGCCACAACCTTTGGCCACATTAGCTTGGCCAGAGAATGCAGATGATGCATTGAATATGAAGAAATTACCTTTAGATTTTTTAAGATGTGTTGAATGTGGGCATATATTTAATGCGGCTTTTACTTATGATGATGTACCGTATTCCAGCAAACCGAATTTAATGTTTAACAGTGGTGCATCATGGTCGCATTTTATTAAAAAAGTTCAGATGAGTCTATTAACCCGTATACCGGAAAATCCAACAGTTATTGAGATTGGTCATGGTGATGGCTCGTTTATTGCAGCATTAGCTAATAGTAAACCAGGAGGAAAGTTTATTGGATTTGATCCAAATGGGGCTGCAGGCGGGTGTGATAATGTAGAATTTCGTGCAGAATATTTTGATCCAGCAATACATTTGTCTGAATTGCAACCAGACCTGATAATAAGCAGACATGTATTAGAACATTTAACTAATCCTTTGGGTTTTTTGCAACGCATATCTTTTGTAGCAGCAACAATAGGATTACAACCGTTAGCATATTTTGAAGTACCATGTGTTGATCGTGCTTTAGAAAATAATAGGACTGTTGACTTTTATTATGAACATTCTTCACACTTTACCTCAACGTCATTTATGAAAATGATTAGTACATGTGGAGCTACTGTGAAGCAGATAGGTCATGGGTATGATGGAGAAGTTATATATGGATTGATGGTATTAAGTGGCACACCACATCATTTGGCCCATGCTAATGAGTCACTGGCATATCGAAATGCAACTGATAAAGCAATGAATGTAATTAAAAAACAACTCGCTGAAATATTTACGAGTGGTAAGAAAGTTGCTATCTGGGGCGGTACTGGTAAGTCTGCAGCTTTTATTGACAGATATTCCCTGGATTTAGATAGATTTCCTATAGTAGTTGATTCAGATAAATCAAAAGTTGGAACTTATGTACCTGGAACTGGGCAAATAATAAGATTTCGCGATTATCTGATTGATAATCCTGTAGATATAGTGATAATTCCTCCACAGTGGCGTGCAAGGGATATTATAAAAGAAATGGAAAGTGTAGGGATAATGTCAGGTCAGATA
>JBIJDE010000029.1:0-20593 GCA_044344305.1 Armatimonadota bacterium | reverse complement strand
TGCCACTAAGGTTTTTAAAAGATTATGCACTGTACCTGCCGGCCATCCAAATTCACTGACGATATCAGCAAAGGATACACCTATACCATGAATATCGCGCAATACTACACGGTCTAAAAGTAGCATTGCTTTTTGCACAGAACGAATATTATTATTCTCTTTTTCCATAATACGGAATACCTTTCTGTAATACAGAAAAAGTCTACCTTATAATAATTTGCATGTCAATAGGTGGATATATGATTTTAGATTTACGACCATTTATTGTCTGTATGTGACTGGATAGCTATTGAGTCGTCATACAACACCAGACAAAAGAAAGCCCACATGAACTTTGCTACTATTATTAATGTAAAGAGTTACGCAGAGAAAGCCAGCATTCCACTATACCTTGACCCAGGTATGCAAATTGACTTGTCGTCAGAACAAAGATACCCAACATCAATGATGAAAGGCATACCACCTGCTTTACCATCACAAGTCATAGCAAACACAACGACTTCTGCCGCAGTAAGTATCAGTAGCAATTCGGGTTCTCAGACAAAGAAATCTTTACCAGTGACACAATCACCTACTATCACAAGAAAACCATATTTCAGTCCAGAATATGAAATTATAATTTAATAATTAAACATGATTAGGCACTATATTAATACAGTCTACCTATGGCTTTAAGGAAGGTTTTACCTGCCTTGCTTTAATGGTGAAGCACCACTCAAAAGTTCTTACTATAGTGACACTCGGTCTACCATTTTTAACCGCCGGAGTTTACTCCGGCGGTTTTTATTTTTTTGTATTGTATACAGTGGTAATTATGATCATATTTTTATATTCTTTTTGTAGAAATACGGAATTTAGCATATGGAATCAGCTTAATAGATAACCTGTCCATGTATAGTTTGAATTTTATAAATATTCCAGCATCATTTCAGCGTTTTCCACTTCTTTATGTGCGGGAATACATACCCCGGCAGGGACTTTTAATCGCGGATGAATGGTAACCCCATCGGATAATTTCACGCCGCCGCAAATCACCACCTCATCACCTAACGCCACATACCCGCGCATTTCAACCGGCTTTTCTTTCGTTGAATGTAACTTCACCATAGTTCCCGTCAAGGTATCTTCAACGTAGCTATGCGGTCCGATCATAGAACCTGCTCCCAATGAAGAACGAATGACTGAAACATTTTCAAATATCTCGCAATCATCATCAATATTACATTCGTGTAAAATTGCACCCGGGTAAATCTGTACATATTTGCCAATTCTTACCGGCGATATAACCTTTACCAGTCCTTGATCTATTTTCTGTGTCAATGTCAGGTTAGTTATCGGATCTGTTAAATCAAGAGATTCCTGATCTATCATATTTTCAATTGAAGGTCTCTGCTGATACTCATTATCGACTTTACACATCAGTGATTTCATTGAAGCGAACTTTCCTGTCAAAGTATCAACCATGGTATTTAAATAACTTTTAATATTTCCTAAATCACCCATACGTCCTATTTCATTCACATATACAGGATACCCCGCCGCTACCAGCCATGCTAGCAAATCTTCACCAATATCCAATCTTTCTTGACGCATACTCTTGCACATAGGATCTTTTGATATTTCGCGAAGGCGCCTGGTATCAATCATGTAAAATCCTGCGTTAGTCAATAATGGCGGCAAATTGATTCGTTCGCCGTTTTTAAATGTAAATTTCGTATAAATCTGCTCAAGGGTCGGTTTCTCTATGAATCCATTAACATGACCATTTTCGTCGCTGATTATCAAACCATATCTTCCTGCGATTAATTCTGCTGGCTGTTTTGCCGCGGCAATTGTCACAACAGCATTATTTTTCTTATGAAACTTCAGCATTTCCTGTATATTTATATCTAATATTGAGTCAGTAGGAAAAACAAACGCGGTACCATCTACATTAAAATGGTCTAAGTTAGTTATTAACGAGTCTCCACTGCCAACATTATTATCATCATATCTTACGGGAGAATAACGGATTCGTACTTCATGATGTTCTCCATATCCAACAATATTTTTAATTTGATAACGATTTTCCTTACCCTTTGTGATTAAAATATAATCATCAATTCCTTCACATTTAAGTATTTTTATTATCCAATCCATTATTCGACCACCAACAAAGTGAACTGCAGCCTTTGCGCGTAAATATCCTTTAGCCTTTAATGTTAACGGTCGAAACCGTATTCCCTGACCGGCAGCCAGGCCAATACCAAAAATCTTTTCCATAATTCTCCTTTTCCATTTTAAGAGTGAAATTATAATCGTATTTAGATGTAATTACAATTATATACCATTGTATTTAGATGTAAATACGAAGTATTAAGTATATTTTATCCTATTTAAAAAGTATTAAGTTCAATATTGTGCCATCTTTCATTTCCTATACTTCATTATCAACACTTAAAAAAATTAACATGACATCCTTGGTCAAGTAGACAAGGTCTCTCGTTTATGTGAGATAGACTAATACCAGAACTCACATAACATATATAATCTTTGTGCTTTTAAGCTTTTTATAACTTCAAAACAATTCAGCAAAAACAATTCAGTACAGCTTATATTTTAAAAGCTTCATCTTAAGGATGATTGATACCATTTTAAAGTAGTTTATTTATACGAAATTAAATACTGAAGTTTAAGTATTGTATAAATCAAAACTTCGCTGTATTGTAGATAAATATCTTTTAGAAATGATATTCTGATATAGGAATGGGAGATATTCAATGACCCATAAGAATGATGGAATTCAAAAATCGGAACAGAATACTCGGGTTTCGTCAGTTGATTTAATGGCATTTGAAGCACTACAGCAGTTGTTTCATGAACTAAAAATTCATCGGATGCCACCGGATATGCAAAACGAAGAGTTAATCAGCATGCAGGCAGAACTGTACGCCGCAAATGTGCGATTTTTTAATTTTCTCGACCAGTCTCCAGTGGGTTGTCTATCTGTCTGTGAAAATGGGTTTATTATGGACGCCAACCTTACCGCTTGCAATATGCTGGGCGTGGACAGGGGGGCGTTGATAAAGCAGGCTATTACATCATTTATCCATCCTAAAGACCAGAATCTCTACTACCAGTACCACAATCATATACTGGATGATGGCGATCAGCAGACGTGCGACCTGCAAATGTTAAAAAGGAGTGGAACGACATTCTGGACGCGACTGGAAGAAACCGTAAAGCAGAACGTAGTTGGAATGAAAGAGTGTTTTATTACGATAGATGACATCTACAAGAGTGAAATCAAAGATTATGAACATGAGTTAATGGAAAGCTTTATTAGACTTGCAAGTGCGCCAGGTGATTTTCATGAACATATGTCAAATTTGATTTCTTCATTGCAGCAATGGTCGGGGTGCGAGGCTGTCGGTGTTCGTCTTCGAGATAAAAACGACTATCCATATTTTGAAACGCACGGCTTTTTGCCTGAATTTATAACAATGGAAAACTACCTTGCAGTACATGATATAAGCGGTAAAATACTTTGCGATGACACAGGGGAACCGATGCTCGAATGTATGTGTGGTAATATATTGTCCGGCCGATTTGATCCTGCCAAGCCGTTCTTTACCGCCAATGGGAGTTTTTGGTCAAACAACACTACTACTTTACTCGCCGACACCACTGATTCTGACAGCCAGGCGCATACCTGCAAACGGTGTAATGCCGAGGGATATGAATCAGTGGCACTGATCCCACTGCGTGTCAAAGGTCAAGTTTTGGGGTTGTTGCAATTTAGCGACCACCATCAGAATCGTTTTACCACTGATATGATTGGTTATTTAGAAAAAATGGCTAACAGCCTGGCTATTGTCTTGTCACGGCATCAGATTGACGAAGCGCTATTAGCGAGTGAGAACCGATATCGTTGTATTATCGATGGACTCACAGATTATCACTATCTTGTACATATCAAAAACAACAACGATATGCATGCGATACATAACCCGGACTGTGAGAAAGTGACAGGATATACGGTGGACGAGTTTACCGCCAATCCTGATATATGGATTCAGATGGTTGCACAGGAAGAACGCGATATTGTAACAGCGCACATGCAGCGGATTCTGAAAGAGATAAACTTTCCCCCTATCGAACATCGGATTATTCGCAAAGATGGAAAAACACGTTGGGTAAGAAATACGGTCATTCTGAATAAGGATGAATTAGGTAATTTAATGTCGTATGACGGTTTGATGCAGGATATTACTGAGCATAAGGAGGCAGAGGAGTCGCTAAAACAAGCGCATTTGCTACTGAAACAGTCATTGAGATTCACCGAGGCGCTGCTTTCCGCGATACCTACACCTGTGTTTCACAAAGACAAGGAAGGCCGGTATCTGGGCTGCAACCGGGCCTACACCGATATCATGGGCGTTACTTCGGAAGCTTTGAAGGGGAAAACCGCCATGGAACTCTGGCCCGGCGAAATGGCGGAAACCTACCACGCCAATGACCTGGAATTGATGAGCCATCCCGCCCGCCAGGTTTATGAATACAAAGTGCTGGACAAAGACGGCGTGGAGCATCCGGTCATCTTTGCAAAGGATGTATTTCGCGATGAACACGATAAGGTGGCAGGCATCGTGGGAGCTTTTCTGGATATCACCGAGCGCAAACAGGCAGAGGAAAAGGTATTTCATTCGTCGCAAATGTTCCAGAGGGTTCTGGACAATATCTCTGGGGGCGTTTTTTGGAAAGACCACAATCTCATTTACTTGGGCTGCAACAGCACATGTGCCGACGCTGCCGGTCTTAACTGTCCTGATGAAATTATTGGAAAAAACGACTACGATTTATCATGGAAAGCCAGTGCTGAAGCATACCAGGAAGATGATCGCTACGTGATGGAGAGCGGCATACCCAAGTTAAACTATAAAGAATCATTGCCTCAGTTGGATGGAAGCATTAGCGACATCATCACAAACAAGGTTCCAATGTTCGACAAGAATGGAAATATCCTTGGAATGTTAGGAACCTTCGAGGACATCACCGAGCGTAATCGGATCGAAATAAAATTGCATGATAGCGAGGAGATGCTTCGAAGCATCATGAGCAATGCGCGAGATGGCATCATCATGCTGAACAATGAAGGAAGAATTTCTTACTGGAATCAAGCAGCGGAGACAATTCTCGGTTACGTTGCCGCTGAAGCGTTAGGCAAGAAGTTACATAAGTTATTGGCGCTGGAATATTATCGTGATACTGACAATAAAGGCTTTGCTCACTTTTGCATAACGGGAAAAGAGATGGATTTCGGTAAGACTATAGAACTGAATGCGTTGATTAAGGACGGAAATAGGGTTTTGGTCGAAATGTCCATCTCCACCGTCAAAGTCAAAGAGCAATTGACGATTCTCTGTATCATACGCGACATCACTGAACGCAAAAAAGCGGAATCGGCGATAGCGCTATCCAATTCGCTGCTGTCCGCCACGCTGGAATCCACGGCGGACGGCATCATGGTGGCGGATGGCAATGGAAATGTGACCAGCTTCAACACGAGATTTCTGGAGTTGTGGCATATACCTCAGGAACTGGCGGCTTGCATGGACGATGATAAATTGCTCCGTCATGTGCTGGGGCAATTAGCGGAACCGGAGGCGTTTCTATCCAAGGTGAGAGAGCTTTATCTGACTCCTCAAGCCGAATCGTTCGATGAGCTAAAATTCCAGGACGAGCGCATCTTCGAGCGCTTTTCCAAGCCACAGCGCCTGGACGACGAAATTGTTGGCCGCGTGTGGAGCTTCCGCGACATCACCGAGCGCAAACGAACCCAATCCGAGCTAAAGAATTTCCAAAAGCAACTGGTGGAAGCTTCCCGCCGGGGCGGCATGGCGGAAATAGCCACAAATATACTTCACAATGTTGGAAATGTACTCAACAGCGTCAACATATCCATTGACTTGATTGTGGATAGCGTTAAGAACTCTAAGGTATTCAATCTCACCCGGGTTTTGGCCTTACTTGAAGAACACACACAGGACCTGGGGGCGTTTATTACCACTGATTCGCGGGGCAAACATATTCCGGCTCATTTGGCCCAGCTCTCTGAAAATCTCCTGGCAGATCAGGCGACACTGGGCAAAGAGCTGGATTTACTGAAGAAGAACATCGAACACATCAAGGAAATTGTGGCCATTCAGCATAGTTACGCGAACTTCGGCGGGGTGAAGGAAATAATCAACGTGGTCACTCTGGTGGAAGATAGCCTGCGCATGAATGAGGATGCTTTGGGTCGCTACCAAATGAAGGTGACCCGCGAATTTGACAAGGTACCTCTTCTAAACTTGGATAAGCATAAGATCTTGCAGATTTTGGTGAACCTGATGCGTAATTCCAAACACGCCTGCCAGGAATCCAAATGCACGGACCCGCATTTAACGGTGCGCGTGGTCAACGGTGATTGCCGAGTAAAGATCTCTGTTATAGATAATGGCATCGGGATTCCACCGGAAAACATCACATTCATCTTCAACCACGGTTTTACGACGCGCAAAGATGGCCTTGGTTTTGGCCTGCACAGCAGCGCGCTGGCAGCGATGGAAATGGGCGGCTCATTGAATGCTCACAGTGACGGTTTTGGCCAAGGCGCCACCTTCACACTGGAACTGCCTTACCCGCTGCAGGAGAACAATAATGAATAATCTAATAACTAACAAAAACCGGCGGGTGCTGGTCATTGATGATAATCGAGCGATCCACGATGATTTTCGCAAAATTCTATGCCCCGAATGTGACACAGCGGCTTTGGATGCCACGGAAACGTTGGTGTTTGGACCGCACACAGAAACCGTCGAGTATACTCAATTCGAAGTAGACTCGGCTTATCAGGGAGAGGAAGGAGTGTTAATGGTGGAAAAAGCTATTGAGGCAGGGCGGCCTTATGCTTTGGCGTTTGTGGATGTGCGGATGCCGCCGGGCTTTGACGGTGTGGAAACTACCCACAGGATTTGGAATATCGATCCAGATATCCAAATTGTAATTTGCACGGCCTTCTCTGACCATTCATGGGATGAGCTATTTGAAAAGCTGGGACATTTGGACAAGTTGCTCATTCTTAAAAAACCGTTTGACGCCGTGGAAGCGTCCCAAATGGGGCATGCCCTCATGGAGAAATGGTGGTTGCTCAAACAGACCCGTGTAAAAATGGATGAGTTGGAGTGCCGGTGGGCCATTGCCAATAAGGAAATTCTCTTTCAAAATGAAGAAAAGGAAAAACGCGCGGTAGAGATGCGGCAGGCACTCGCCACGTTGGATGCCACCGAGGACAGTGTATTCATATCCGACCCGGAGACGTTGCGACTTACCTACGTAAACGCAGGAGCGATTCAGCAGTTGGGCTATACGCGTGAGGAGTTGTTGGGAATGACTTCGTTTAGTTTTAAACCGGAGTTCAACGAAGCGCGCTATCGCGAACTGCTCGCGCCTATGCTCCGGGGCGAAGTCCGCTCGCACCGGTGCATCATGCGGCACCGGCATAAGGACGGGCATGACCTTCCGGTGGAAGTTAACCTGCAATACGTAGCACCCGCCGGGGAATCCCCGCGGTTCATAGCTATCGCCCGCGACATATCCGAACGGATGCGGGAGGAGGAAAATATCAGGCGTATGGCGACAGTAGTCAGAGATTCGAACGATGCAATCACGATACAGGACTTCGAGGGCAGAATCACCGCCTGGAACCGTGGCGCTGAAATGATGTATGGATACTGCGAGGCAGAAGCACTTCAAATGAACATCGAGCGTCTGACGATTCCTGCCAAGGTGTCCGAGCAACAGGACTTCAACCGCCGACTGATTGCGGGGGAAACTGTTCCATCGTTTGAAACTCAGCGGGTCACCAATGACGGTCGCGTGCTTGATGTCTGGATGACGGTTACAAAACTGACAGACGAGGTAGGCAACCCGATTGGCCTGGCCTCCACTGAGCGCGATATTACTGAACAAAAAATGGTTGAGAATGTTCTAATAGAGAACGAGAGAAATCTTAAATCTATTTTCGCAGCAGTACCAGTGGGGATGCTCTTATTAGATGAAGACAAGATAATTATAAGTTCTAATGAAGCGGTTTCAAAATTGGTATCAAGAGAATACGACCAGATAATTCAATTTTGCTGTGGAAACGGATTGGGATGCCTGCACAGTATTGAGGATGAAAGAGGATGTGGGTTTTCACAAAGTTGCGCTGATTGTCAATTGAGAAAAGGGATTGATCAGGTTTTGCAATTTAATAACTCAATTAGTGATTTAGAGATTAAGTTTCCAATATTAATTGATGGTGAGGAGCAGAATCTTTGGGTGAGCGTTTGTGTCGAACCGGTATTGATCAATAACTGCAAACATGCCATTGTTACATTCCAAAATATTTCCAACCGCAAGAAGACAGAAGAAGCTCTTGATGAAAGCAGAAATCACTTGCAGTCAGTAACCAGTAATCTGCCTAATGTTGTACTCTATCAACTTGTTCTCGATTCGAAAGGCTTCCGCCAATTCTCATACATCAACGATGCCGTTTATCGCATTAATGAAGTAACAGTTGACGAGGTAATGGCTGATTCTAACGTGTTATATTCACAAGTTATGCCTGAATATCTTCCTGGTTTGTTGACAGCCGAGAATGAAGCGGTTATTAAAAATTCAACTTTTAATTATGAGTTCCAATGCCTTCTACCCAGCGGCAAGATACGCTGGTTTGAATTGTTAACATCCATCCGCAAACAACCTGATGGCTACTCAATAAGTGAAGGCGTACAAATAGATATCACTGATCGCAAACAAGCAGAAGTTGATAAAGATAAACTTGAAGAACAACTTCAACAAGCTCAGAAAATGGAGTCAGTGGGACGATTAGCTGGTGGGGTGGCACACGATTTCAACAATATGCTTCAAGTCATATTGGGCAACACATGCCTGGCCATAAAGAAAGCTCCTAAGGGTTCTTCTATGTTGAAAAACTTGATGGAAATCAATGAAAGTGCAAACCGCTCCGCCAATCTTACCCGCCAATTGCTGGCCTTTGCCCGCAAGCAAACCATCATGCCCGTAGTATTGGATCTAAATGAGGTTGTAACGGGAATATTAAAAATGCTGAAACGATTAATAGGCGAGGACATTGATATCGAATGGATACCCGGAGCCGACATTTTTCCAATCAAAGTCGACCCATCGCAAATCGACCAGATTCTTGCCAACCTGTGCGTCAATGCCCGCGATGCCATCGCTGATATAGGCAAAATTACCATCGAGACCGGGAACCGCATGTTTGACATAGATTATTGTAACGCTCATCCTGATTATATTCCTGGCGAGTATGTTTTTCTTTCTGTTAGTGATAATGGCTGCGGCATGGACCATGAAATTCTGCAACATATATTTGAACCGTTTTTTACTACTAAAGATGTTGGTAAAGGAACCGGTCTTGGCCTGTCTACTGTTTATGGTGCCATCAAGCAGAACAACGGGTTTATAAATGTTTATAGTGAAATGGAAATTGGAACTAAATTCACGTTTTTTCTCCCTCGCTATGCAGGAAAGAAATTACAGACAAAGACGGAAGATGTTGAAACCACTATGTTGTGTGGTCAGGAAACTGTATTAGTGGTGGAGGATGAATCATCTATATTAGAAATGGTCATAGAAATGTTGCAAAGCAGTGGCTACAACACTCTGGCAGCGGGTAATCCGATAGAGGCTATCCGCTTGGCAGAGGAGTATTCCGATGAGATAAATCTGGTGATAACTGACGTGGTGATGCCAAACATGGATGGAAACAATCTGTCTAAGCACCTTCTTAAGTTATATCCAAATCTGAGATGCCTGTTTATGTCTGGCTATACTTCAGACGTAATCGCAAATTATGGCATTATGAATAAAGGTGTAAATTTTATCCATAAGCCGTTTTCGATGATTGAATTGACTACCAAAGTACGGAATGTCCTATCATAATAGAGAGAAGGTACTGATATTAAGAAGATTTTAGATATTTTTCTTGAAAAATTTGTTTATTTTGAGAAAAATAAAATAAAAAGCCAATAATATGTTTCAATAATGTTATTATTAGCTTAATTGGATAGTGTCCATAAGGATAAAAATAAGGATAAAAAATGAAGAATATTGATATTCGTAAATTGGCTGAAGAGCAGGTTACTCATTTGCCAAATAATATTTTAAAAACATCTACTGATGAAATCAAGCAGATGTTTCATGAATTGCAGGTTCATCAAATTGAACTTGAAATGCAAAACGACGAATTAAACCGATTGCATAATGAATTGGGTATTTCAAATGCGCGATATTTTGACCTTTATGACATGGCCCCGATAGGGTACTTAACAGTTAATAATAAAAACAGAATCATAGAAAGCAACTTTACAGCGGCTAATTTGTTAGGGACAACACGAAAAACAATACTGAATAATCAATTTACAAATTTTATTAAAAAAGAAGACCAAGAAGCTTTCTATTTATATTTAAGAAAATTAGCTAATATAAAAGAAACAGAGTATTGTGAATTGCGGATGGAGAAAAAGGATAAAACAACATTCTGGGTGCAGCTAACGGGGATGGTAGTGCCCGATGGTGATTCGACAGTATATCGAATTATGATAATCGATATCACCAAACGCAAACAAGCTGAAGTAATTATTGACAATTATAATGCAGATTTGGAAATAAGACTGTCAGAAAATATCGCCACGTCTGAGAATCGCTTGCGCAAAATATATACATTGAATCAACGACTAATATTTGCCGAGGAAAAAGAACGCCATCGAATATCGCACGTGCTTCATGAAGAAGTACAGCAAACTCTGGTGGCGGCCAGAATGATACTAAATGTAGGTATTCGACAATTATCTGATAATGCTCCGTCAGATATGTTTGATAAAGTTGACAGAATGCTGAATGAAGCAATTCTGGAAGTAAGAGTACTTACTCACCAGATAGTGCCAACAGAACTTTATGAAAAAAGTATTCAGGATGCAGTAATATCTTTGGCGCGACAAATGCACGAACGTTTTAATTTTTCCGTTGAAGTCATCACCGATGACCGAATAATAAATGTAAACCATTGTGTCAGCATTTGCGCTTACCATGCTGTACGTGAAATGCTGCTGAATGTCGATAAACACGCCAAGGTAAGAACTGCAGAAGTGAAATTTTCTACACACAGCAATAAACATTTTCAATTGTCGGTATCAGATCGCGGTACAGGTTTTGCTGTCAATAATAGTCCAGAATATGAAGGATTCAACATGGGTTTTGGACTTTTGACTATAAAAAAACAGGTAGAAGGATTAGGAGGAAGTTTGGCAATAACAAGTTTGCCAGACGTTGGGACGACAATTAACTTATTACTACCGTTTAAAATGAAAAAATCCAAAGAAACCATGGAGTTAACTGTTGATTAGATTAATTTTGTATACTAAATAACTTTCGCTTAAGGTCGCTTCGACAATTTTCGTGACAGTCACTGAAGCAGTCGAAGCGACCATTTTTAAGCATATTTCTATTAGATTTTTTTACAAATAGATATTGTGTAGATTTTGAGGCTGTTTTTTTCGTTAGTCAAGCGTTTATTTTACGCTTTCTCTGAATTGATAAACCTAAAATGAACTATACTCACCAGAAACTACATTAAAATGTAATAATGTGGTCGTCGTAGAGACGCAAGGCCTTGTGTCTCTACATCGGCACAATTTTTAAATAGTATACCGTTTCGTGTTCTGGGGAATGCGCGAAAATCGCTCCCTTCTGGCTGTTTAAGTAAACTGCATTGCGCCTGTTCCTAAATTACCTGTCGTCAATACATAGCATTTACTTCAGATTCAATTGCAATAAATTCCTCAAGCACACAGTGATCAAAGTGCTGATTGGCATCTTCTGTAAGTATATTAATGCTTTCATCGTGGGAGAGAGGGAGTTTGTAGGGACGTTTCGAACGCAGTGCGTCATAGACGTCGGTTACCGCCATGATTCGAGCTGCGATGGGGATGTTATCTCCAGCAATCCTATAAGGATACCCGCTGCCATTCCATTTCTCATGATGATAGTATGCGATATCAATACCCATAGCAAGAAATGTGTTTGATGGATATTTCGTATAAACATTACTCAATGTCTTTGCCCCGAAAATGGTGTGGGTTTTCATAATTTCAAATTCTTCGAATGTTAACTTGCCTGGTTTCAATAGAATATTGTCTGGAATACCAACTTTTCCAATGTCATGAAGTGGAGAGGCATGGTAGATGATGTCAATAAAGGCGTCGTCAATACTCTTAGCATACTGGGAGTTATTCCTCAGTTGACTCGCCAGCAACTTTGTGATGAGCCGTGTCCGCTCAATGTGCTCTCCTGTATCGGTATCACGGAATTCTGATAGTTTTGTCAATGCGAGGATGGTGCTCCGCTGTGCGTCGGATATTTCACGTACCTTTTCATTGACAAGTCTTTCCAGATAGTTATTATGCTGTTCGAGCAATAAATGCATTTTGTGCAAACGAAGATGAGTAGACACACGTGCCTGGACTTCCTCTAATTGGAACGGTTTCGTGATGTAATCCACACCGCCAACAGTAAATGCATTAATCTTATCTGATGTTTTAACCAATCCGCTTATAAAGATGACCGGGATATCCTGCAGCGCTGTAGAAGCTTTCATGAGTCGACACGCCTCGAACCCGTTCATCTCCGGCATCGTGATATCCAACAGAACGAGGTCAAGGTGAAGTCTTGCTGCGGCATTCAATGCTGAACTGACACGCTGAAATGTGAACACCTTATAGCCTTGCAAGTGGAGCATCTCTCCAAGTAACTGTAGGTCTTCTGGTGTATCATCAATCACCATAATGTTGGCTGTATCTTGTGAATTAGTCATGGTACTCCTTAGTTGTGTGTTAGCCATACGTCTATACCAGCATAGTCATACTTCTCGGCTGATGCTCGCAGTGCCTGAATACATGGTGTGTTCGAGATGGCGTCTTGTTCAATCAAGGTCATCACTTGTGCCATGTCGCCATTGGTTATGGCTTGTAGTAACACTTGTAGTAACTCTTCCGGCACAGCCGACGGCGCGTACTCCGTGACAAGCGACGTTTGAATCGGCTCCGCAGATGCCTCAGCATAGAGATAGCATACTCCAAGGCCATCACCCAACAAGTAAAAAAGTTCATCGGGATAAAATGGTTTGCGCAGGTAGGCATCTGCTCCTGTGGCTAACACGTGCACTTCATCATCATCAAATGTGCCTGCTGTCATCGCAATGATCAATGGAGAACAGCTGGTTTCCGCCGCCTTCAATATCCGGATAGCTTCATAACCATCCATTACCGGCATGCGCATGTCCATCAGCACCGCATGGGGCGCCCAGTCGGAAATCACTTCCAGTGCCTCTTTACCGTCGCATGCCCCGCGCACAGTAAAGCCAACCGACTCCAGCAGGATGCGCGTTAGCACGCGATTATCGGTGTTGTCGTCCACTACTAATACGCGTATCACGTCTGTTTCTGGCACCAGGCTGATAACGCGAGGTAGTGCCTTGGAAACCGGCATCACCAATTCCTCAGATTGTGCTAACTGTACTGTTACCCGAAAACAACTACCATGTCCAAGTATGCTTTTGACAGTGAGTATGCCGCCCATCATTCCTAATATTCGCTGGCTGATCGCCAGGCCCAACCCGGTACCACCAGAATAAACACCACTCGCCACCTGCTGAAATGGGACAAATAACTTACTCTGATCCGTTATGCTGATGCCAGGTCCGGTGTCTTCCACCTCGATTACCAGACGAAACGGCATAGTGATTTCATCTACGATATCCGTGATTGGTTCTGCAAATATCCGCATACCCACACTCCCTGTTGTCGTAAATTTAACGGCGTTCCCAAGGATATTCACTAACACCTGTCGCAATTTCCCGTCGTCCGCAATGACATACCGTGGAACGTTGGCATCCCGTTCCACCCATAGCCGCAAGCCTTTTCCTTCCACTCGCGATCGAAATATCTCTTCGAGTTCGTTCAACATCACATACAGGTCAAAGGGGGCAAGTGCCAGGGTGAGGCACCCAGCCTCGATTTTCGACATATCCAGGATGTCGTTTATTAAATTAAGCAAATGGTCACCACTGCGTAGGATTGTCCGGACATAATCACCTTGCTGGATAGTGAGGGCAGGATCACGCTGCAATACCTGAGCAAACCCCAGAATGGCATTCATCGGTGTGCGAATTTCGTGGCTCATGTTGGCAAGGAACATGCTTTTCTCGCGGTTTGCCATTTCGGCGGTCTCGGCCAACTGTTGGGAGATATCCGTCGCCTTGAGTAACTTCTGGTGTTGGGCAACACGCTGAATCGTCGACCCAATGTTGTAGCTAAAAAGCCGCAGCAGATGTATGTCCGCCATATTCCATTCCCGCTGGTCTATCACCGTGTCGAATCCCAGGTAGCCATTGAACATTGACCCGACATTCAATGGCAATACCAACAGTGACTTAATGTCCTTTGCGACAATACTCGCGCGATCTAATGCCCGAAAGTCTAACAACGCGCTGACATCGGGAACATAAGTTATATCATCCCGCTTGAAAAATGCTATCCCGTCCATTAATTCCGATTCGGGTACATCCGGGCATGCAGTCCATGCCGACGGTATGCCGTCCGCACACCATTCGCTGGTATTGTACAATGTGTCCTGCTCTGGACAAAAACGAATCAGGTACGCTCGATCTACCCCAAGAAATGTTCCAACATGCATGAGCATCTCACTAAAAAAAATGTCGAGGTCGTTATCATTATTGTAATGCAGAAATGCCGATGACGTTTCCGCCAGCAGATTCTCAAATTCGATGCGAATGCTTTGATTATTTTCAGCAATTTTTCGTTCATTGATGTCCTGGTGGGTACCAAACATTATAAGTGGCTTGCCGTCGTCGGTCCAGCTTGTGACTTTACCGCGGGCCAAAACCCACACCCATGAACCGTTCCGGTGTAGCATGCGTGCTTCGCAATAATAGTATTCGAGTTCTCCGCAAAAATGTCGTTCAAGCAACGCTAACATTTGTTGGAGGTCATCGGGATGAGTCAACCTGCTCCAGGTATCAACCGACACCGGCGCGAGTTCGTCCAAAGTGTAACCTATAATCTCCGCCCAATACTCGTTGAACATCGTTTCCCCGGTCTGCACGTTCCACTCCCATGTTCCGACACTGGTGCTTCTGATGATGCTTTCCAGCCGCTCTCTTTCTTGTAAGATGAGCGCTTCGTCTCGTTTTCTCGACGTGATGTCAGTCATAGTCGTCAGAAAGTAGTTCTGACCATGGTTGGCGATTACTTCGCCTGAGAAAATTCCATTAATGATCGTGCCATCTTTGCGTCTAACCAGCAACTCGGTGTCGCTGATATGACCTTCGGCCTGAAGCTTATCAGCTACCATTACTTGCTGCATGGAGTCGGGGAACAAGTCAATGTCGGCGACTGTCTTGCCGATAACTTCCTCTGTGGAGTACCCCAGCGTCGCAAGGAAAGAATCGTTGACGTCCACGAACTGCCGGTTCGGCAGCTTGGAAAGCGCCATTAGCGTCGGGTTTTTGCGAAACAATTTCTCGGTGAGCTGCTCAGCGTTTTGCTCCGCGCTCATATCTTTGATAATGCCAAAGATGCAATCCTCACCATTCCATGAACCGAAGGAGAAGCGTGTAATAACCGGTAGCAATGTGCCGTCCTTGCGTTGCACCGGCAACGTGCATTCGGTACACTCACCCCTCAACATGGCGGAGAAAATATTCATCGCCTCGAGTTGGTGATCGATTGAGTGAATGCTCAATATGTTGCGCTCATCTAATTCTTGCTTGCTGTAACCGAGTTCACTGACCAATGCCTCATTGACATAAAGAACCCTACCCTCTTTCGTACCCACCATTACCATGTCCTTCATAGCCTCAAAGAAGGCGCGATAATTTGACTCACTCGCTTTTATCGCATCCTCGGCATGCTTCAGTTGGGTGATATCAGTCAAAGCCCATAGCAGGCAATCACGACCAGCATGTGTAAAGCGGTCGCATGAAAGCAGGGAAGTTATTATACCCCCATCCTTACAGCGCAGTCTCGCCTCCAAGTTGCGAATTGTCTGATTATCACGTAAAAGCAGCATACCAATGTGCTCCAGAACGGCATCATCCTCAAATACGCCCATCTCTGCGGAGTTTGCTCCGATGATATCCTGGGTTACATAGCCAGAAACAGCAATAAAGGCATCATTTACCTCCAGGAAGCGCCGGTCTGGCCAACTGGTTAGCAACATCGGCGTAGGATTGTCATGGAACAACCATGCAAATCGATTCTTTTCTTCTATATTGTATAGAGCGTATGCGAGGTCGGTGGTTAATTCGAGCATCAGATCGTGCTCTTCCAACTCATTCGCGTTTGCAAAGGACCCACTTACGGTCAACCATCCAAACACGCGTCCATTACATGCGATGCGCATACTCAGCGCGCAAGATTCTGGATAAAGCGGAGCGATGGGGCAGTTACCACACTGTGCCATCCGGTTGATAATATGCACCCCTGCTGCCTCATTGCACATCCTTCCACATGCCGGGAGTAACCCCGAGTGTAAACCTGCATTCAAAGGCGCGTATGGTTCTTCATCAATCCTACCATCTTCTTTGCGACGTGCCATATAATGTGGAACTCCGAAGGATACACCATCAGTGGGAAATATGAGCGCGCTATCGAACCCGCATGTATCCACAAGAAGATGGCACACCTTTGCAAATAGTAGGTTCCGATCATACTCGTGTGCAATGAATTGGTTGATGTTGCGGATAGCTCCCAACATCCGATACAGACGCGCGGCGCGTTCTTCTGTGAAAAGACGCTCTTCTTCCAATGACAGTACCTGCGCCAGTGTCTGAATTGTGGCAATTTCGCCTGCGGTAAACTCGCGCGGTTTGCCATCCACGACAGCCAGCGCACCAATTGTATTACCGTGCAGGCGAACGGGGTGTCCCAGATACGCCTTCAGCCCATACTGGCTAACGGCGGCATCGGTTCGTTCATAATCCGTGCCTTCCAGGTTGCCCAGCACAATCGTTTGATCCTTGCCGCAGATCGTAGCATCGTAACAGATGTGCCCATCTGGCGCGTCTACGCGCGGCATATCTGTCGGCAAATTGTAGCCGCTCCAAACCACGAGCGAACGTTCCGCTTCGTCGAGACGGTTATACAATGCTGCTGCGCTTTCAGTAAGTTCGCAGGCACCACGGACAATTCTGTCAATATTTTCCTGCGAACTTGACCCAAAACTCAGGAATAGTTCGGACAGGACTTCAGCTGTCTGGTGCTGATAATATTTAGTATCGTACATATTCATATTTCCTTCGTATGCGGTAAAGCACACTCGTGCCAACCTGGCGATGTCATCGTCAATCAGGTTGCACATTCCTTGAGTAATATGCATTTTTTCAAAGTTCATCTTACTGTTGCGATATCTGGATGAGCTGTTATCGAATTATCTATGCTGCGTTTGATTTCTTATCGCCCTGTTTTACTACAGATTGCAGTTCATTAACTTCTTCATGTGCCAGTATCTTCGTTAATTCCAGAAGAATAATTAATCTATTTTCGTCTTTACCAACACCGCGCAGATACTGAGAATCTACTGAACTGACTAAAGTCGACAATGATACAATTTGCGAAGTTGATAATTGCATTGTCTGCGAAACTCCGTCTACTACCATTCCGACTTGCAACCCATGGTTTTCGACAACAATAACTCGAGTAGATTTGGTCCATTCTGCTGCACATAGATTGAACCTTGAACGCAAATCAATAACAGGTACTATCATACCTCTCAAGTTCATCACTCCCAACACATAATCAAGAGTATGTGGAATCTTAGTAATCTCTGGTAAACGAATAATGGTATTTATATCTTCAATACCTACACCATAATATTCGGCACCAAGTGTAAAGACAACTAATTGCTCCACTTGATCAGATGTAACCTTCTCGTTTTCTACGTACACAGTCATCGTATTGCCCTCCATTTTTTAATATTTAGTAGCTGAATGTTATAAATTACAACATTCAGCAATACTATTTTCTTTTTTTTTGGGGATAACTATTATTGTTACCCCCAAAAACGACTAATTGAATTATTCTATAAATTACTTAGCCTAATTTGAACTAACTGCTACTAAGACATCATCATTAGTATTAATATTAACTTTAAATGTTCCAAGTATTTTTTTAACTTTATTAGACAGATTTGTTAATTCTTTGCTGGATGCAGTCATTTCTTCTACCAGTGCATTCTGTTCTTCAGCCGCGGCTGACAACTCTTCTGATGTGGCAGATGACTGTTCAGTTACAGCGGCTACCTGTTCAATGGCTTTGGTTACCTCGGTGGATGATGCTGCCATTTCTTCTGTTGCTGCAGTTGCTTCTTCAGTTACTGATGATACATTCTCAACTGCTGCCATTACTAATGATGAGCTTTTTTCAACTTCAGCGCATACTTTGCCCACTTCGGTTGTCTGATATAGCACTTTATCAACTGCGCCAATAATTGATTTAAGTGCTACACCAGCCTGGTTTGCCATCCCTACTCCAGTATCAATTTCTTTCGATCCGACAACCATCGAGTTGACGGCTTCAGTGATTCCTTCCTGGATACCGCGGATAAGAGTGCCAATTTCCTTTGTCTGTATAGCGGAGCGTTCAGCCAATTTGCGTACTTCGTCAGCAACAACAGCAAAACCTTTGCCATGTTCACCAGCGCGGGCGGCTTCAATAGCAGCGTTTAACGCCAGCAGGTTTGTCTGTTCTGCGATATTGTTGATTGCTTCAACAATCTCACCAATCTTCTTGCTTGCTTCACCGAGTGCATTAACGTTCTTCGATGTAATATTAGAAGCGTCTTTAACGCGATCCATGCTCTTTAGCATTTCATCTGTTTTCGCAGCACTTTCCAGGGCTACACCACCAGCATTCTGGGCATCGCTTTTTGCATTTCCAGCGGCTTCAATAATCCGCTTGATATCAACCTGAGATTGCTGGGCAGCTAATGCAGCCTGTTCAGCCCCGGTCGCCTGGACCTGGGCACCGCGGGCAACTTCTTCAATAGCCCGCTGCAACTGTTCCATATTATTGGCGGCATCATTTGAAGATCGGGATGTTTCGGTAGAACCGGCAGCAACCTGCTGTGCTCCACTTGCCACTTCCTGGCTTGCCTTGCCGACACTTTCCGACGCGGTAGACACTTGATTGGCACCATCAGCAACTAGCATTGCGATATTATTAATCTCGGTAACAGTTTTCTCAAGCGCTGTCATGGCATTATTCAAATTATCCTTAATCTTGCTGAAATCACCTTGATAATTTCCGACAACACGGATTGTCAAATCACGGATTGCTAATTTTGCCAATACATTAGAGACTTCTTTTACAGTACTATCCAGCGATGTCATTGCATTATTCATATTGTCTTTAATCTTGGAAAAATCACCTTGATAGTTTCCTTCAACACGTGATGATAAGTTTAAATTAGATAAGTTTGTCAATACTTCTGAAATTTCATTAAGTGGAACAACAATCGCATCAAGAGTATTGTTGACACCTTCAACAATCTTGCGGAAGTCGCCGGAATGTTTGGTAGCGTCTGCACGGGTTGCCAATTTACCGGCTACCGCGGCATCAGATAATTTACCAGCATCGCTTACCAATGCGTTTACCGCGTCAATACAGGTATTAAGGTTGCCCTTGATGGTATTGAAGTCGCCATTATAATTATCTGTGATTTTCGCAGGAATGTTGCCTTTACTGATACGGTCAACATAATCAGCAGCTACATTCAATGGTCCAATAACAGCATCAAGGGTTTCGTTAACACCCTGGACGATCTTCTGGAAATCGCCGGAGTGTTTGGAAGCATCAGCGCGGGTTGCCAATTTACCGGCGACCGCAGCGTCAGATAATTTACCTGCATCGCTTACCAATGCGTTTACAGCGTCAATACAGGTATTAAGGTTGCCCTTGATGGTATTGAAGTCGCCATTATATGTATCTGTGATCTTCGCAGGAATGTTGCCTTTACTGATTTTGTCAACATAATCAGCAGCTACATTCAATGGTCCGATAACAGCATCAAGGGTTTCGTTAACACCCTGAACGATATCTTTGTATCCACCGCTAAACTTATTGGCATCGCCACGGGTTGCCAATCGGCCTTCTACTCCTGCTTTGCTCAACATGCCAGCCTCAGATACCAAGCCGCGAAGACTTAGAATTGTCTGACGAATAGCGGGATTAATCTCATCCTGGTCATCAAAGTTCTTAACATCAGCAGATAAATCGCCAGCACCGATTTGCTGGATAACCCCAATAACACCTTTCAGTGCATCAGCAAATCTATCCATCGTACCAGCCAAAATACCGATTTCATCAGTTCGATCCATCTTCAAACGGCGACCCAGATGACCATTAGACAACTCCTGCATCATATCAACCCCCTGGTTAAGGGGACGAGTTAAGGAGTTAGTTAGTAATAC
>JBIJDE010000279.1:0-6341 GCA_044344305.1 Armatimonadota bacterium | reverse complement strand
CAATGTGCCATTTTCCAACATAACTTGTACGATAACCACCATTATTTAATGTAGTAATCAGGTTTTCACCGTTCGGTAGACGTTCCTCATTGCCAAAAGTGTTGGTCTGATTAGTATACAATCCGGTAAAAAGATTAATTCGAAACGGTGTGCAAATTGGACAATTAGAATATGCGTCAGTGAATAGCACACCATTTTCCGCAAGCTGGTCGAGATTTGGTGTTTGAATATCTGGTGTCCCCATACATCCCATAGCATTACGTTGCATCTGATCAGTATATATAAAAAGGATATTCAACTTTTTAGCCATACTACTCTTCCTCTTCAACATCCCCGATATTGCCGACATCCATGCCGTCGTAGGAATCGATACCGAGTTTTTGTGCAAATTCGTTTAATTCCAGGTTGCGCTTGAATAATGAATCCGGGGTATGAGCTTCTTCTTTCTCAACGTGCAGAAAGAAATATTTCTCTTCGCCTTCTTCTAAATCCGGCTCATATAAATCAACGAAAAAATAGCCCATTTCGTCCAGTTCATACGCCGCTTTTTCCAGCTTTTCTTCTGATTTATCGGTGAAGAAATAACCCCATAACATGGGACCATCAATATCCCATTCCGTTTCTTTGCGGATTTGATCAAACATATCTTTAATCGCTTCAAACTCAATCATATCAACCCCTTGTAAATGTGCAATGCGGTCAGTATATCGACATGGAATATTTGCGTCAATGATTATCAAATTACGAATTACGAATTATGAATTATGAATTATGAATTTTTATTGATATAACCTATTTTTCATAATCAAAACCATTTAAATAACCTCCGTGTACCTCTGTGCCTCCTCAGTGTATCTCTGTGTAATATAAAAATATTAAATAAATGCACCACCAGAAAATCACGACAAATAGCCGGTTATGATGCTATAATTTTGTCATGGAAAATGTAAAAGATATTGCGGTTCGCGCTCGGGCAGCCAGTCGAATTGCCGGTACCATCGCCGGTGATGTGCGCGATCGCGCCATTACTGCCATGGCTGATGCTTTGCAGGCGCGACGGGCAGATATTGACGCCGCTAATAAGATAGATTTGGAAAATGCCACTGCTGCCGGATTGGCAGAACCAATGCTGAAAAGGTTGCGGTTGTCGGATAAAGTCATCAACTACATGACTGACCGCCTGCGCGAAGTTGCTGCCTTGCCCGATCCGCTGGGATTGATTACCCGCGGCCATGTGCGTCCCACCGGGTTGAGGGTGCAGCGAGTCAGCGTACCGTTGGGTGTTATCGGCATAATTTACGAATCTCGACCTAATGTGACAACCGATGCCGCCGGGGTGTGTATTAAAAGCGGTAATGCGGTGATATTGCGCGGCGGGTCAGAGGCGTTGAATAGCAACCTGCTATTGGCAGATATTATGGCAGACGCGGCGGAGGCAAACGGGTTGCCACGTGATTCTGTGCAGATTATCCGCACCGCCGACCGTGCCGCAGTTGGTGAAATGCTGACGCTGGATAAATACATTGATGTAATTATCCCCCGAGGCGGAAAATCGCTTATCGAAAGAATATCAGCAGATTCGCGAATCCCGGTGATAAAGCATTACGATGGAATATGCCACCAATATATCGCCGCTGATGCGAATATAGATATGGCTATCGCTCTGGTGGTTAATTCCAAATGCGAAAAAGTAGAGGTTTGCAATGCGCTGGAGACATTGCTGATAGATGCGGATATCGCTCTCGACGCCTTACCGCAAATAGCCAAAGCTTTGCAAGAAAATAGAGTAGAACTGCGCGGATGCTCGCGATGCCAGCAGATATTTTCCATGACCCCAGCATTAGAAGAAGACTGGTCAACGGAATACCTGGCACCAGTATTATCTATACGAATTGTTGATGGTGTTGATGCCGCCATAGATCATATTAACAGTTATGGCAGCGGACATACCGATGGCATAGTTACGTCGTCATTAATGCTATCAAACAGATTCGTCGCCGGCATAGATAGTGCGTCAGTACTGGTAAATGCCAGCACCCGATTATCTGGCGGTGGTGATTATGGTTTAGGCGCGGTAGTCGGCATCAGCACTGACAAATTACATGCGCGCGGACCAGTAGGCCCGGAAGAACTGACATCATACAAATGGGTGGCGATTGGCGATGGACATTTGCGGTAATAATAATTTTAGACAGGATTAAATTTATCCTGCCCATCCTGCCTATCCATGTTAATTAATTCTACTCGTATACCCAAATTTTAAGGATTAATCATGCGCATTTTAACAATATTATCATTAATAATTTCAACGTTAATCGCTGGCATTGCCGTACAACCGGTAATGTCATCGGATGACGCGAAAAATAAACTGTCCATATCATCAGATGATGAATATAAAAAACCGGCATGGCGTGATATTGTGTCGGGAGCAACACCTTTGCGTGTATTGATAGCCGGACACCAGCAGAGCTTTGGATGGAAAAGCAATGATGCGGTTACTATTACCGATAAAAATTATAAAGTGCTGTTTAATTGTACTACCGCGCACAACTACACGCTGGAGAAAACTATCGACAACTTGTACAAGGTACGGCGTGATGGCGTGAGCGTTTTGAAAGTCCCTGGTGAAATAATCCTTATCGGCAAAAAAGTGATGACATTCACCACAGCAACTGACAGCTATATAATTGACCCCGGCATTTCTGTCTCCATAGTCATCAACGGTGCGTTACATGCGTCAAGATTAATAGATTTGGAAGATTACACACGGTTAGTCTCGCAAGGAGAAGCACCGCGAAAATTCCCCCGCGAAGTATTGCGGGCACATGCGGTACTGGCGCGTACCTATCCATTAACAAAATTGGCCAAACATGCCGATGAATACGCCGATGTCTGTGCGACCATTGATTGCCAAACCTGTTCCTATGGCAAATATCCCTGTAAAGAATGGGATGACGCCTTAAAAGCGACCGATGGGATATATTTGAAGAACACCGCAGGATTGCCTGCTGATGTCTACTATTCTAACTCATGTGGCGGCATGTCCGACGATGCCGGATATATATGGGGGCCGGAATATGCCAGACCATACCTGCGTCCGATATCCGATGTTATTGGCAAAACAACATATTGCGCTGGCGACCCGAAATACACATGGGAACGCAAATTTACCATTGAACAGGTAAATAAATTAGTTGCGATGAATTTACCAATAATTAATAATGACCCTACAGCGGTTATTAAAAATGTCACCGATATACGTGTCGAGGTGAAAAGTCCGGGTGGACGCGGGTATATAACCAGAATAGAAGGTGATAACAGCAGCCTGATAGTGCGGACAGAAGCAATAAGATGGTTATTCGGCAGTGGGAAACCAGCACATGACGGTTTGCCATCTGACCTGTTTGTGATAACCCCGGATAAAGATGCGAAAGGAAAGCTTACTGGCTTTACTTTCAATGGTACAGGGTGTGGTCACGGCATAGGAATGTGCCTGTGGGGAGCAGTTGGACGCGCTAAAGCCGGGCAAAACTATCGTACTATATTGCATACATACTTCCCAACTGCAATGTTGAGTGACGAAAATAAAAACGTGGCGTCACCGTCCCGGTGACGCTTATCTTTACATCGATTAATAGGATTTAAAAGATGAATAATTACCTATTGACATTGCCAACAGTGAAGCATAAGATTTCTATATAGCAATACTACCGGGTACAGGCAGCGAATATCGGTTTTGTGCATAATGAAAGCAATCAATATTTACGATATTCGAGCCAGTCCCCTTTTTAGTACAAATATTGTTTAATTTGCCGGATACTTAAATAAAAACGAATAAATTTAGTACTGGTGATTATTAGGAAGATAGGCTGAATGAGGGGATTGGCATTTATTCGGAAATTTCAGACCTATTTTTAATTACAGTGGCAGTCCGAATAATTGCCTGTCCTTGATCGGATTTAATGGTGAATACAAATGACAGATAATAATCGTATAACGCGACTGCGCGATGAAGTGATGCGGCGCAAGGGATCGTGGATTGCTGACCCTAATCCGTTTGAACGCGATGTCGCCTTGTACCGGACCAAGGGCAGAGGATTATCCAGCGTGCAGATTCGCGCGGCGATGTTGCGTGAATTAGTGGATGTTGCGACAATTCGCATTTATGACGATTGGACGATTGCGGGTGAGCATCTCGCCCATAGTTTTGGATTTTATGACCCGAAGAACCATGCCCAGGAATATCGTTTATATGAATTGGGCATCACTGCTGATGAAGCGATAAATGTTGAAAAATACCGTCATAAATGGGATGAACGAACACAAAGTTTTTATGCCATTGGCGATATTTCGCCGGAAAACCGCAAAGGCATGGGTGATTGGGAGAAGAACAACGTATACCTGGCAAACGGGTGGATGGAAAACCACTCAATTCGTGATTACGCGAAGGTACTTCGGATTGGCTACGCGGGGATTCGTCGTGAAATAGAAACACTGCTGAAAAACGCGGATATCACCGACGCGGATTTCCCGCAAAAAGAGAACTTCTGGAAAGCCGCATTGTGGGTATGTGACGCTGGCATTGCGCTGGGCAAACGGTATGCAGATTTGGCACGTTCGATGGGCAAGTTGGAAATGGCTACTATGTGTGATCGAGTGCCGGCAGAAGGCGCGCGCACATTGCGGGAAGCGACTCAATCGCTGTGGCTTGCGCATATTCTCACCTGTGGCGAGGACAGCATCAACGCCAACAGCATCGGCAGACTGGACAAGATTTTGTACCCGTATTACCTGGCGGATATTGACGCTGGACGTATCACCCGTGCTGACGCGGTGGAGTTGATGGAAGAGTTGGCATGTAAGTTGTACCTGGATTATGAGGTGCAGGCGATTACCCTGGGCGGTGTTGACGAACATGGCAACTCTGCCGTTAACGAGATGAGTTATATTATCCTGGAAGCATCAAAGAATGTTGATTTCATCCGCGACCTTTCTGTGCGGATAAACTCGGAAACCCCTAAAGAATTTGTGGATTACTGCGCCGAAATGGTTATTCGCGGCGGCGGTATCCCTTTCTTTTTCAACGATGATTGCTTTATTAAGGCACTTGCTGATCGCGGCATATCGCTGGTGGATGCCCGGGATTATGCCCCAATTGGCTGTATTGAATTAACCATACCGGGCAAGGCAAACCCACACGCAGTATCAGGATGGATAAACGCGGCAAAGTGCATGGAACTGGCAATATTTGACGGATGCGACCCAGGGACGGGAGAACAATTGGGCCCGCATACCGGATTATTAACAGATTTTATCGTCTTTGATGATTATCTTACCGCGTTTAAAAAGCAACTCGAATTTTTCACCCGCAACATGGTTTACAATATCAACCGCGGCGAACTTGCCCAACGCGAAAAAGGTCCGCTGCCGTGCTGGTCGTTGCTCACTGATGATTGCATCACACGCGGTCGCGATATCACCGATGGTGGTCCGATTTATAACTATCACTCGGTTTGTTTCCTTGGCACTGCCAACACTGCCGATTCGTTGATGGCACTGAAGAAGCTGGTTTTCGAGCAAGGGAAAATAGATAAAGACGAATTATTGGATGCATTAAAGGCGAATTTTGACGGTCATGAGGAACTGCGCCAGACACTGCTGAAAGGTGCGGAAAAATATGGCAATGACAACAGCGAAGTGGACGATTTTGCAACCTGGCTGACGAATCATTTCATCGATTTAATGGATACTTACCGCTCACCGTTGAATGGCAGATTTTTTGTACACTTATTCTCATTCCTGCTGAATATAAATTTTGGCAAATGCCTGGGTGCGACACCGGACGGCCGCTTTGCCAATGAGCCAATCGCCTATTCGCTATCCGCCCAACAGGGACGCGATGAAAAGGGAGTGACTGCGCTGATTAACACCCTGGCGAAACTGCCGCATCATCGCGCCGCCGGTGCATCCGCCGCGATAATCGACATAGACCCAAAAATGGTTAGCGGAGCCGACGGGGTAGAACGCCTGTCGCAAATAATCCGCGCCGCCATAAGAATGGGGGTCGGGCAAATGCAATTTAACGTGGTAACGGTGGAACGCCTGCGCCAGGCACAGCAGGACCCGGAGAAATACGGCAATATACCAGTCAGGGTGGCTGGATACTCACAAATGTTCAAGTTGCTCTCCGACGATTTGCAGGAACATGTGATCGCGCGGACGAAACACACGATGTAGGAATTACGAATTACGAATTACGAATTATGAAATAAATTTACATCGATGGGCAGGATGGGAAGGATATCTGTTTTGCTTCGCAAAAAATCCTGTTAATCTTGTTA
>JBIJDE010000280.1:0-6341 GCA_044344305.1 Armatimonadota bacterium | reverse complement strand
ATAAAACCAGCAGCAACGACAACATTTATAAGAATTTAGTCAAAGCCATCCGCGGTGAAGACGCCGACATTGGCACCACCCCGCGCCAGGCACTGGCAATAACCGAACTAACCCAAATGGTGCTGAAATCAGCGAAGGAAAATCGGGAGATTACGCGGGAAGAGATAGTGTAAGGTTTTCAGTGTAAAGTTTTCAGTTTTCAGTTCAGGTAATAAATTTAGTCACAGTTTGGAAAGGGGTGAAGCCCGGCTAATCCTGTAATAATTTAAAATTATTTTCTATTACAAAGATAGCCGGACTTGCGTCCCTTTCCAAACTGAGACTGTTGTTTTAAAATATTTTAGAAATTTTATAGGGCTGTGGGTGATCTGGTAGCACTAACCCACTCCCTTTTTCATCCTTGCAAATCCCTCTGAATATTTGTATCATTTCTTTATAAAATATTCTCGTCAGTTATACCCACAAGGAGTCATTAAAATGCTTATGCATGTATTCACCTTTTCTTTTCTATTTCTGCTGATTTTACTCATCTGTCTTCCTGCTGGTGCCCAGCGCACTTTGAACCATGGTATTCACGCGGTACCGGCACCGACACCGGGGAAAGTTGTCATGGACGGCAATCTTAGCGAATGGGACACCTCTGGTAGTATCGTTTGCTGTAAAGATGTTGAGTCGATGATAGACACTGAAAGTGCGAAGGTGGTGGCGATGTGGGATAAGGATAATCTTTATTTAGGCGTTACCTGGCGCGACCGCACCCCAATGGTGAACAACGTTGACCCGGTAACCATGCCGGGCAATGGATGGCGGTCTGATTGTGTACAATTCCGATTTTTCATAAATGATTTCGTGTCGCATGTCGATGCCTGGTATTACACTCCTGGAAAATTGCCGGCAATGAGCATCCACTATGGCCGTATGGGCACACCGGATGGCGGACAGCCGAAAGTTGACCGCCCGGCACCGATGAAAATGGGTGCGGAACAGGTATTCAAACTGTCACCAGACGGGAAAGGTTATGTACAGGAAATAAAAATCCCCTGGGCTGTATTGACGCTGGACGGAAAAATGCCGCCGAAAGGCAGCGATTTGCGCGTCGGACTGGAACTGTTTTGGGGTGATGTAGCCGGCGATGGCTGGCCGCGAAGCCGGGTAACCGACAACCTGATGGATGGCGAAACCCAGACCGACTTCTTCTGGACTAATGTAAAAGCATGGGGGAAACTGGTAATCGAAGAAAAAGGCAACCTGCAATTGCCATTACCAGCATGGCTGGCAGCCAAACCGGTAGAGCCGCAGGGGCCGGTACCCATCACCTTCACCCTGACAAAAGATGCCTGTGTAACGATAGCAATCGAAGATGCCAAAGGCAACAGAGAGAAAAGCCTGGTTGGCGGAGTGAAATATCCCAAAGGGAAACACACTATTTACTGGTCAGGCTTGGACGACCGCGACCAGATACTACCAGCGGGTAATTACAAATGGGTGGGAATTTCCCGCGACGAACTGAATGTAAAATGGAAGATGGATTTTTACCAGCCCAACACTGAACGTCCCTGGCCAACAGCAGACGGTACCGGCGGATGGGGCCCCGACCACGGCACATTGATGACCGCTGCCGCAGGTGGCGGACTCGTTTACCTGGCCGGCATAGGTTCCGAAGGCGGGTACCCGTTCTTTGCTACTGACGAAAACGGCAAAAAAATATGGTCGCAGAAAAGCGGCGAACCCGATCACCTGGCTTATGCTGACGGCATAATATACGGTTACACCTCTGCCGGTGACAGCAATTGGTTGGGCATTACTCCGCGCGGTATGATGCAGTTTGACGCTGCCACCGGTCGCTGGCTTGATATCGCCCGACCAGATGGCACAATCACCCGCAGACTGGATTTGCTGGCAAAAGATGAAAAATCAATAGGATTTGCCGCCGATAAAGATAAAGTCTATTTATCTATCAAAGATAAAGGCATGATACGCAGTTTTGACCGCAAAACATTCAAGGAAAGCACAACCTATACCGTACCTGATGCCAACGAAATATTTGCAACCGCAGATGGCCGAATAATAGCCGCTACCCCAACGACATTGGTTGAACTGAACCTTGCCACAAAGGCTGTTCGCACATTAGTAACCGGTGATTTCAAGGCTGTTCGCGGCGTGACAGCAGACAATAAGGGGAATTTTTACATATCACTGGGCGCACCTAAACACCAGGTAATGGTATATAAACAAAGCGGTGAAAAAACAAAATTAGCGCGCGTTATTGGAAAAGATGGCGGTCGTCCCGTGAACGGCTGGTATAAACCAAAAGATGGTTTTCATAACCCCACCGGGTTGGCTGTTGATGGCAAAGGTCAGTTATGGGTAGTGGAACAAGGCTATAAACCAAAACGAGTGAGCGTATGGAAAGGCGGCACATGGAAACGCGATTTTATCGGCGACACTTATTATGGCGGTGGCGGAGTTATCAATCCTCTCGACCCGACGATGGCATTTTATAAAGATATGCAATTCAAAATCGACCTTGATAAAGGCACATCGAAACTGGTGCAAATCGGCATGGTGATGCCAAAGAACGCGGCAGATTACAATATCAGTTATGCCGAAGAAAAACCAGAAACCTTCACCGGGTATATCATAGCTTTCAAAAATAAGGCTTATCTGATTAACGATAATCCTCGACAAATATTCCGCCAGCGTGAAGACGGTCGTTGGGCATTATGTGTGCATGTTGATTTAAAAGAGAAATTTGCCTGGGTCGACCGTAGCGATGACGGAATAGTCCAAGAAAATGAAATCACCCGCGGCGGAAAAGATGCCAATTGGGGTGGTATGGATTACTGGGGACAACGCCCATCACAAAATATGGATATGTTTTTTGCCAATGGCGACCACGGATTGCGGCTAAAACTGCAAAGCGTTACCCCTAAAGGAACGCCATGTTATGACTTTACCAAATTTGAAACGATGGCTGGTGAGTGCCAGAATGGAATCGGTCTGCGCGATGGCAGTTACAACTCTGGCTGTTCGGGTGAACGCGGTGAATATTTCAGCGAAATGCGCAAAATTTATCCAGATGGCACCAGGAAAACCTTCTGGTTCCGCGGTCTGAATACCGGACGTTGGACATATCGCCTACCCGAACCAGGCGTAGTATTATACCCATACCAGGCACATGGCGCGGTTGATGTGCCATCTCTGGGTGGCGAGGTAATTTGCTGGGTATCCGATTTCGGACAACGCTACCTCTTCACTGATGATATGCTTTATATCGGTCAACTATTCATGGACGCAAGGACCAATTGGGACCCCTGGCCAACAGTACCAACAAAAGGTTTCAATGCGGATAAAATGTCACCCGGTCAGGAAAGTTTCATGGGCTACTTCACCCGGATTAAAGATGGACGCTATTTTGTAAGTACTGGTGCCACTGATTGCCGTATTTTCGAAATAACCGGTATGGACTCATTACAGCGATTGCCTGGGGAAGCACTCACACTGAAACCAGAAGACCTTGCCAGAACCCGCGAAATTCAGGAATTCCGCGCAACCGGCGGTAAAAAAGAGACAACCATAACAATACCACTAACGGCAAAACCGATGCCACTCGACGGCAAGTTGGACAAGTGGGCAGACCCGGCAGCGCGAATTAAGGTAGACGACACTCGCAATGCGCTGGTTTACAATGCCTACGACAATAATAACCTGTATGTCGCCTGGGATGTACGTAAAACGACTCCAATGGTTAATACCGCTAAACGCTGGGCGTTGGCATTTAAAGGCGGCGACTCGGTAGATATGATGCTGCGGTTACCCGGTGAAAAGCTGGAAAATCCCGCAGTTCGCGCCGGTGACCTGCGCTTGTTGATAACAATGTTTGAAGGAAAACCTGCTGCGGTACTGTATCGACCAATTTCTGACACTAAGAAACCAGAAACATTTGACGCATTTGAAGGTGCCGGACGAACGAATACAGTGCGTATGGATGAAGTACGCCTTGCCACCGAGGTAAATATTAACATCGTCCGCCGTGCCGATGGCTACGTGGTTGAGGCGGCAATCCCATGGTCGTTATTGGGTATGACGCCAAAACCAGCCACGGACTTCCGTCTGGACTATGGTGTTCTATTCAGCGACCCCGCCGGCATCGCCACCGCCATACGCGCCTACTGGTGCAACAAAGACACCAACATAGTGGTAGATATCCCGACAGAAGCCACTTTGCAACCAGGGAATTGGGGGACGGGACGGGTTAAGTAATTACGAATTACGAATTGAAAATTATGCCTCCCTCGTGAGGGAGGTGTCGCCGCAGCGACGGAGGGAGTTTCCCCTATTCACTCGGCAGTGCTTTATAGGTTATAAAGCACTGCCGTTTTGCATTATCTACACCAGGTACAGGTCGGATATAAACTTTATCCTATCTTTTCAATCCTGATAATTGATGTAAATAAAGAAATTTGATAGATGGGGCTATTCCTGACTAAATTAATAAAAAATTATTCTGTTATCTTATTGAAAATTAATTAAGTAATCTGTATAATGTGCCTCGTACCTGCTTGGCGGGTAAATATGACGCGATTCATCAACAAATTTGGAGGTAGGTTAATGAGCGAGACTAACGTGGCGGCTCAACAGAGTGAAGCCAACGTAGTTGCCCCCCAGTACAATCGTTGGATACCGGTGATTGCCGGTATTGCCATTCAGTTGTGTTTGGGACCGGCGTATATCTGGGGTGTTTTTCAACCCGAGGTAACCAAACTTTTCGGCTGGTCAAATGTAACAGCCGGCTACACTTTTTCTTTCCTGCTGGGTATATTAACCATTGGCAGTACCATCGGTGGAAAGATACAAGACAAGTTCACCCCGAAACCTGTTGTTTTGGGTGGCGGCCTGGTTTTAGGTGCCGGGTTCATTCTCGCATCTTATACCACTGCTGCGGCACCATGGTGGTTATGGCTAACTTATGGTTGTATCGGCGGTTTCGGTATGGGCATGATTTACACTACCGTTATCGCAACCTGTCAGAAATGGTTCCCGGATAAACGCGGTTTAATCACCGGCATCATCGTATCCGCGTTAGGGTTTGGCGGTCTTGTCTTCACCCCGGTAGCCAGCGCACTGATTAAATCTACTGGTGTATTGCAAACATTCATGTGGTTAGGCGTCATATTTATTGTCGTTTGTACCATTGGGTCGCAATTCGTCGTCAATCCTCCAGCAGGTTTTAAACCAGAAGGCTGGGTTCCCCCCGCGCCAAAAGAAGGTTCACACATCGTACAGGATTTCTCACCCGCGGAAGTGCTTAAGACACCACAATTTTATATGGTAATAGTCGCTTTCATGCTCGCGACCGCCGCCGGTCTGATGATTATTCCTTATGCAAAAGTATTGGGAGTTTCCGGAGGTTTAACAAAAGAAATTGCTACCTACGGCGTGATGGTTATCGCGATGTTCAACTCTTTCGGACGCCTGTTCTGGGGTGGCGTATCAGATAAATTGGGACGCAAAAATACTCTGCTTATCCTTACCCTGATGGCAACGGCATCAATATTGTTTGTTGCCGCGGCACAGTCATATTTGATTCTGGTGCTTATCGGTATCGTTGCATTCTCCTATGGTGGATTCCTTGGCACTTTCCCCGCGCTTACCGCAGATTTCTGGGGAATCAAGAATATGGGCACTAACTACGGCATGATTCTTCTCGGATTTGGCATTGGTGCGGTAGCCTCACCATTCATTGCCGGATACGTAAAAGACCAAACCGGAGGATTTTTCTGGGCATTCATCATCGCCTCAGCAGCATCCTTCGCCGGTTTCCTATTAATCCTTTTCCTCAAACCACCCAGTTTGAAGAAGGTATAAAGAAAAACTGAATAATAACTGTCCAATATGTAGTATATTCCTTACAACAGGCTCAGTAACCAGTTACTGAGCCTGTTTGAGTGAAATAGTGAAAACCATTTACAAAATCGATTGTTTATTTATCATAACGAAGTTTCTATCTGTGATAATTTAATATCTGATATTCCTGTAAGTCAAATATCTGCTTACAGACGAAAACTTATTTATCTCTTTTATACTTTTCAGATATTTTATTGCCTCTCAATCCTTTACTTAGTGCCCATTCCCAAGATGCTTCATTATGTTCCTTCATAAATTCAGCCCATTTTTCATTTTGCTCATCATTATTTAATAAGTAACTTTCAAAATTATCCATTTCCATGTTCAACCATTCTTTATTCCACTCAGTGATTATTTGCATTATAGTATTAATCTCCATAATGCAGAGCCAATTGCAAATTAAATTAATTAATCTACAGATTTGGCAGGTATTT
>JBIJDE010000344.1:0-5485 GCA_044344305.1 Armatimonadota bacterium | reverse complement strand
TAGTAGTGCTGGTAAATGGACGAGAGATGCCGGTAGATGCTCGTGGTAATAATGATAAAAACAGTAAATCTCTCCATACTATAGTAAATGTATCTCATTCGCCGGTGTATATGCCCGGTGTTGATAACCTGATTGAATTAGCGGTAAAGAACGCAGATGGCTCTCTTACCAGTCGCACTATTGCACGGATATGGCGTGCACCAGGTATAAAGAAAGAATCTCAACCGCGTTTGTTTGCGTTAATATGTGGTATATCAGAATATTCCGGTGGTATGAAGTTGAAGTTTGCTGCTAATGATGCTGTTAGTATGGCAAAAGCTGTTAAGGTTGCCGGCGGTAAGTTCTTTGGTCATGATAAGGTGAATGTTATCACCCTGACCAGTGATGATATTAATAATAAACCTACTCGTGCAAATATTATGAAAACGTTGGATTATTTCAAAGAAAATGCAACTACCGGCGACTTGGTGATGGTATATCTATCTGGGCATGGTGTGGCAATTAACGATGATAATTACTATTATTTAACCTCAGATGCCAGGTCGGCTGATGATGTACGTGATAAAAAACTTCGTGATAAATACTCTATCGGCAGTGCTGATTTACAATTATTAATGGGACGAATTCCTGCGTTGAAACAGATGCTGATTCTGGATACTTGTGCCGCGGGTTCTGCTGCAAAAAATTTGATAGACAAACGTGACATCAGTGGTGATCAGCTACGCGCTATTGAACGACTTCGCGATCGGTCAGGTTTCCACATCTTGATGGGATGCGCTGCCGATGCAAAAAGCTTCGAGGCTTCGCGTTATGGTCATGGATTGTTAACCTACGCATTGTTGGAAGGATTAAAGGGCGGGGCATTACGCGATAATAAGTATATTGACACTTCTAAATTATTCAATTATGCCGCTGATCGTGTACCGCAATTAGCACGTGGTGTCGGCGGTGTGCAAAGACCAATAATCGCAGTACCACATGGTATATCATTCGACTTTGGCATGTTGGATGATGATGATAAAGCGAATATTATTATAACTACTCCAGTGCCAGTATATATCAAGCCAACTTTTATGGATTCCCAAAAAACCCGAGACACCCTTAATATATCTGCAATATTACAAGAGAAATTACGAAATAATGATGAAAAACTAATATACATCGACACCGATTCATTTCCGGATGGCATGAAAATAAACGGCATCTATACTAATAACGCAGGAGTGATAACCGCGAAAATAAAAATATGGCAAAATGATAAAGTAGTAAAAGAGTTTTCTCTGACCGGGAAAAATGTGGATGATGTAGTAAAACAGATGGTGGGGAGATTATAATTACGGAATAATCATTTCAATTTTCATATCGATTTCAAACGATTTCGGTCGACTGCTACCGACTGCTACCGACCGAAATCGACATTCAAAATTAATTTTTCTATTTTATATTTGTTCTCTTCACTGTTTAACTATCGACTCTGTTGGACATACTGTTCTGCAAATGTCACAACGGGTGCATTTGTCATCTTCTATTCTGTGTCGTCGATATGGTGTGCTGCGGATGGCATCTACCGGGCAATTCTGGGCGCATTTAGTGCATCCGATGCAACTCTCCTTAACGGTGTAATGAGTTAGCGCTTTACATTTTCCTGCCGGGCATTTACCTTTCAGATGTGCTTCGTATTCATGCCGGTAATAGCGCAGTGTGGATAATACGGGATTAGGCGCGGTTTGTCCCAGCCCGCACAGGCTGGCTTTTTTGATTTGTATTGCCAATTTTTCCAGATGATCGATATCTGCAGGTTTTCCTTTGCCGGAACATATTTTTTCTAAGATATCCAGCATTCTGCGGGTTCCAACTCGACAGAAAGTGCATTTTCCGCAGGATTGTTCCTGGGTGAACTGCAAAAAATAGCGGGCTATATCCACCATGCAATCATCTTCGTCAATTACCACCAGACCACCGGAACCCATGATGGCACCTGCCCGGGTTAGTTCTTCGTAATCAATAGAGATATCACATTCTTCAGCCGGTATACAACCGCCGGATGGCCCGCCGATTTGTACTGCTTTCAGCTTTTTACCGTTTGCTGCGCCACCGCCGATATCGTCGATTACTTCCCGCAGGGTAATGCCCATCGGTACTTCTATTAATCCGCCGCGGGTAATCTTCCCTGCCAGTGCAAATACCTTGGTGCCGTGGCTGTGGGTTGTTCCCAATGCTGCGAAATCGTCACCACCGTTACGCATAATCCATGGAATGCAGGCGTAGCTCTCGACATTGTTTATCAACGTAGGTTTGCCCCACAAACCTTTGCTGGCGGGGTAGGGTGGGCGCAAGCGCGGCATTCCCCGATTACCTTCGATAGACGCAATAAGAGCGGTCTCCTCGCCACACACGAATGCGCCGGCACCTTCCTTTACCTGTAGTTTTAAATTGATGTTGCTTTCCATTATATTATCGCCCAAGTAACCAATCTCTTCGCAAATCGCTATCGCTTCTCGTATCCGCTTTACTGCTAATGGATATTCTGACCGGATATACAGGTAACCGCTGGTGGCACCTACCGCATGGGCGGCGATGGCCATTCCTTCCAATACGCGGAACGGGTAGGACTCCAGCAGCATTCTATCCATGAATGCTCCCGGGTCGCCTTCATCACCGTTACAAATGATAACTTTCTCACCGGTCTCCGCCGCGACTAATTGCCATTTTTTTCCGGTGGGGAATCCTGCGCCGCCGCGACCGCGTAATCCGGAGTCGATAACTTCGTTGATTATTTCACTTCTCGGTATATTTAATGCCCGTTGCAATCCGGTAAATCCGCCGAACTTTATATATTCATTTATATCCAGCGGTGCTAAAAATCCGCAAAATTCGGTGGCTATATGCTGTTGTCTACCCAGAAAAGCGCAAACCTGCGGGTCGCGGGTATCAATAGAATACCGGGTGATATCGCCAGCCTCGCCATCGGTAATCCAACTATCAATGGTGTGGTTCACAGCATTTTTTATCCGGCGCAATATTCCGCGGGATACCAGCTTTTTGCGAATGATATCCGGTGCGCTGGCGGCGTCAACCCGGGCAAATAGCTCCGTCCCGCCTTTTGCCGGTACAATCTCGACTAGTGGCGTCTGGTGGCACATTCCCACGCATCCCACTGGCTTTACCACTGCGGCAATTTCGTCTTCGGCAATGGTGTCGTTTATCGCGTTCATTACGTCCATGCTGCCGCCGGCTACGCAGCAAGATCCCACACCAATGCGTATCTCCGCCATATTGGCAGTCATCGCATGTACCGGGTCATAACGGTCGGCGGCCTTCCCGCGAGATACCAGCAGCTTAAAGTCGGCAATCGCTCTTGCTATAGTCGCCGGGGTAAGATGGCCATAGGTGACGCCGTCAATCTGCATACATGGTGCCAGAGTGCAGCACCCCAGGCAGGCGACTTTTTGCAGGGTAAATTCACCATTCGCGTCAGTGTCGTTATTATCGGGAAGTTTCAAATGCCGCGTAATCGCGTCACTGATACCATCGGCACCTTTTACATGACAGGCGGTGCCGTGGCAAACTGAAATAAGATGTTTCCCCACCGGTTGATGTCGAAAATTGCTGTAAAATGTCGACACACCGGCAATCTCAGCCGCGGTAATGGCGGTATTAGCGGCGACGTATTGTAATATATGCCTTGGCAAATAACGAAACTCCGCCTGAATAGCCTGCAGGATAGGGATAAGCGCAGACAAATCCGCCTTGTTGGCGGACAAAATGTTGTCAATCGTATTTTTCTCGTGTGGGGTAAGTTCAATCAATATAAATCCAAATTTCAGTTGTGATTATACCTTACTGTTTATTGTATATACAAGTATGGTATAATTGGACAAGGGAGTAGCAATGCGTCCATTACGAGTTTATCTTGATACATGTGTTTTTGGTGGTGCGTTTGACGTGGAGTTTGCCAGTGCAACGCAAGAGTTTTTCGCTCAAGTGCGCACAGGACGATTTCATTTGATAGTGTCTGCACTTGTGCAGGATGAAGTTGAAAATGCGCCGATGCAAGTACGTGAATTATTGAATGAGATGCTCAACTATGGAGAAACTGTTTTCCCAACGGATGAAGCGTTACAACTACAACAAGCATACCTTGATGCCGGTGTGCTTACTCAAAAATGGGCTGATGATGCATTGCATGTGGCGATGGCAACAGTAACTAATTGTAGTTATATTGTCAGTTGGAATTTTAAACATATCGTACATTGTGAAAAGATTCCACGTTACAATGCCATTAATGAAATTCAAGGTTATAGACCGTTGGCGATTTATTCGCCATTAGAGGTAATATATTATGAAGAAGAAGTTTGATTGTGTTGAAATGAAACACAAAGGTGCAGAAATAGTACAAGCACGTTTAGCCGGTATGACTCGTGAAGAGCAGTTAGCATACTGGGAACAGCGCGGCAAAGAATTATTGGCATTACAGCAAGAAGTTATAGCCAAGAAGAAAATGTCGTGATTTTATGCGTCGACTAAATAAGAAAAAGGATTCAAAGGATTCATATGAAGTTTATTCTTTTTATAATATTATTATTAGTGGTTTATCCTGCTACAATATATGGACAGCAATATGATGCAAACAAAATAATTTCTATGATAAATAGTGATGATGAAGAGAAACGCACTGAAGCTACTCTTATTTTGTTGAATTATCCTGATATCGTTGTACCAAAGGAATATTTAATTAAATTATTGAATGATCCTCATACAGGGATTCAATTTAATGCGATGAATGCTTTAGGAAATTTACGAGACGCGTCCAATCTTGATATTTTCAAAAAAGCTTATTCAAGTAATGGTTTTATGATAAAAGAATCTGTATTATATGCATTAGCAAAGACTGATTCAGATGAAGGTTTAGATATTGTTTTTAAATCAATTGATAATAATAATGGTCTTAGTTTAGATGCTATAGACGCACTTGGGTATTCAAAAAACATACGTGCTTTTGAAAGATTAAGTAGTATAATAACAGATAAAAATAATGCAAGAGTACTCAAAGCGATAAATGCTATTGCAAAAATAGATAATGATAATGTAGAGTTGATATTGATTAAATTATTAAACTCAAAATCATCTGAAATTCGTTGTGCAGTGGTGTCAGCATTATGTGAAAAGAAAAGGAGTGATGCGGCTATAGATTTAATGATTAATTGTTTGTCGGATGAATCAATAGAGGTAAAGAGAATAGTAGCAGATAATATTTATATTCAAATGGATTCTCGTGCTGTGGAACCACTTATTAATGTCTTGCAGGATAAAGACCCACAATTAAAATCTAATGCCATTCGTTCTCTTAAAGAAATTGAAGATAAACGTGCTTCACCATTTGTAATTAAAGCTTTAGATGACCCTAATCTAATAGTTCGTGAATCAGCATTAGGATATTTTAACAGAATATATGAACCTGATGTTGAAAATAAATTACTGGTTA
>JBIJDE010000278.1:0-6355 GCA_044344305.1 Armatimonadota bacterium | reverse complement strand
TATCATCAACTATCATTGGTATAGCCGGCACCGCCAGGTTCAGTCTTTCCCGAACCTTGTCTGCTTTCTTATTATCTTTCGTTAAAAAAGCAATTAATTGCACTGCATTATAGCTCCAATATCACCGGATGCCGGCAGGGACAACACCATCGTCAATCCACACCCCGGCTCACTTTCTGCGCGAACAAAACCACCATGAGATTTTATAAATTGATATGTTAATGCCAAACCAAGTCCGTGACCACCTGTTTTCGTGGTATATAGCGGTTCGAATATGCGGTTAATTTCCGAACTTTCTACCCCAGGACCGGTGTCGCTGATTCTACACACCACCATATCATCAATATTTTCCATAATAATTCTTAACTCACCGCCATCCGGCATAACCTGAACAGCATTCGTAAAGACATTCAAAAATGATTGGTAAATTTGCCCGGGGTCGCCAAATACTGACGGCAAATCATCCGGGATACCTTTTATAACCTTGACGTCGTTAACATCGCATTCAGGTTTAATTAATATAATTAATCGGTCTATCAATTCGCGCATATCAACAGGTTCATGGTCGTGTGATGGTTTGCGAACCAGATCCAGCATTTGCCCAACCAGCCTGTTAATTCTATCAACCTCGCGCACTACCGTTACTGAAAATTCATTTCTAAATTCTGCGTCATCAAATTCTGTTGGCAATAAATATGCAAATGTACGAATTGGTACCAGCGGATTTTTAATTTCATGCGCAATTGATGCCGCCATCGCACCCATGCTGGAAAATCGTTCGATTTGCATCTTTTCCAACTCTAACGCGCGCAATTCAGATAAATCGCGGAATACCACCAATCTGCTGGGGGCAAGATCCCATTTGCGAGTGAAAGGCGTTACCGTGATTAACAGAGGTATTTCAGTGCCAGTTTTTGACTTCAAGTTTATTTCATGGGATCGTTCGCCAATAGGTGGAATATCCAAATCGCTGAGACCTATATCAAATAAATACCTTCCCACCGCTTCCTTTTCCTTAACGCCAGTTATATCCTCTGCCGCGGGATTAAATGTAATTACCCTACCCGCCGGGTCAACAGCAACCACACCGTCCTGCATTGATTGAAGCAACTTTTCATGGTATTCATTCAACAGTACCATTTCGTCATAATGTCGAACATTATCCAAAGCGATAGCCGCTTGTTTCCCCAGGATGCGTAATAATCCGATATCGTCACTGGTAAATACATCACCAGAAAGTTTTTCTCCCATAAAGACGTATCCCAAAACTTTATCGCTTGCAATTAATGGAATAGTAACTAAAATATTCCATGACATCAGCATTTGACCTATTTCTGATTTATCATCACTTTCATCACGCACTAATTCTTCAGTTAACACTACATCATCAATGGCTGTCACAAATTGTATCACCGGATGTTTTGGCGGCAACATTGTCGGTATTGCCGGTGCTGGTTCTGGCACACTACAAGCCCGCATTAATAAATCATTGTTACCCGGTAAATAAAGGTCAATGGTACGCGGGCATAATGTTCTGGAAAGAGTATCCGCTAATGTATTTGCCAACAAATCACGGTCACGTACAGATGCCAACGCCTTGCCAACATCACGAAGTGCCAACCGATAGTCATAGACACTCTTAAAGAAACGCTTATCAACAATAGCCTGAATCTTGTCCAATAACGGACGAAATGCCAATGCCATTAAAAACGCCATCAGGAAACTACCGGCACTATCCGGCATATTTAGATGTTCGGTAAGGTAATTATTTAAAAATGGCACAATTAAAGCAAATGATACTGATAAAGTACTGATGGTGATTGAATAGATAAAACCTGCGCGAAGGACTATTCTGATGTCCATCAACCGATATTTTGCTATTGCATACGTAGTAGTAGTGGTGACAATTAACGCGGTAAGCGGCCCATACATAGCGAATTTTGATGAACCGGAAATAGCCGGGAGAATTACATTAGGAATAACACCAAGTAAAAGACCAACAGAACCCAGCAGAATATACCATACCTGTAATCTTTCCAGACCACGAACTTTTTTTACCTTGTATAACAAGTGGACAATACCAGCAATACCATACAGTTGAATTTGTAATGCAAATAATCCAACCAATGGACCAGATTTAGCTTCTGCTCCCCATGGTTCATACCATACGCTGCTAATGACCAGATCAGTGAAAGACAAGTAAAGCCATGGTGCACCTAATAACAAACCTAAAATTGCAATATATCTGAACCGGCTATTTTTTCGCGGGAAATTAGCACAGAACCACAACCATGACATACCCAAAACCGCACCGCATACAAAGGTGGCTTGACAAATACGTTTGGCTATTTCCAAATCCATCTTGAATTGCAGAGTCGCAACCAATGCCGACCACGCCGCGGTACCAAATACATACCACGCCAATGAATCGCCAGTACTGCGGTTTTTATTCTTCCACAGGATTATTACCGCTAATACCAGGTTATATATTGCCGCCAGGAATAATATTACCTGAATAAACGTCATACTTTATCGTCCTCCTTAACAGCATCCAGCATCCAGCATTGTTCTCCATAGACTATCTGTTTATTTTTCACTGTCAAGCCGACAGCTTGCAACATCATAGTTACTTCATCATCCGGCCGAAAGAAATATTCACCTTCCGTACCTTTCTGTTGAATTTTATTGTTTATCACTTTAACAGCTATCAGTGATGGCAATAAAGGTAATGTTTTAATCCAATAACTGGTTTTTGCCTTTAATGATAAATCGCCAAGTGCTTTAAAATGAGCTTTTTGTATACCATCTGGAGTTGAATCAGGTTTGCGATCAGTTAATATAAACTTGCCGCCGACTTTCAGCACCCGGGAGATTTCTTTTAGTGCAATTGCAGCATTAGGCAATGCATACATTACATTGGTCATTACAGCCACATCAAACTGAGCATCATCAAATGGCAATTCTGCGCACAAATCTGCCTGTTGATGGGTAATATTGTTATATTCACCGCATCTTTTGCGGGCGCGTTGCAACATGGATATGGAAAAATCTACAGAATCTATTTTTATATCATTAACGTTGTCAACTACTAATTTATCAAAAAAACCAACCCCGCAACCTGCTATCAGTAATCTTTTTCCTGTAGTTAATTCAGCAGATGACATGACCTGTCGCTGCAGCTGTTGATATGGAATCAACGCCTGTAGTGATTCGTAACCTATTATTGCGTAATTGTCCCACAATGACATGGGCTACCGCCAGCTTTTCGTCACAGCATCAATACTAAAATTTTCATCCTTGCCATCTACTGATGACTGCTCCTGCATGGGTTCCGCCCACTCCTGCTGCATTAATTAGCACTCGGCGTAATCTTGCCGGCCTTGCTATGTTTGCTACATAATCCAGCCTGCATCCATCTGCTGGTTTTGAAAAATTTAATGTTGGTGGCACCATTTGATTCTGCAATGCAGAACATGCCGCAGCGACTTGAAATCCACCACCGCTGGCAAATGACTGTCCAACTGCACCACGAATCGAACTGACCGGCACACAAAAAGCATGGTCGCCCAATCCTGATTCAATACCACGACTTTCAGATAGATCAGCAATTGGAAAGCCAGTACCATGTGCGCAAACCCAATCAATCTCATCTGGTGGTAAACCTGCATTACGCAACGTTTCTTTAATCGTCACAGCAAACGCCTTTCCACTGTCATCTAATGCCGACATAGGCAACGCTTCTTCTGTACTGGCAACGCCTGAAACCTCGGCTATTATATGTGCACCGCGCAAACGAGCATGGTCTTCACGTTCAATAACTATAGCGGTTGCACCTTCTACCAATGCTATGCCAGCGTGGTCATGCGAGAAAGGACGCGGTATTAATCCACCATCTGCCGGATCGGGAGATAACAAGCCGCTACGATATAAACCAGCAAATATGAACGGGAAAAAAGGTGCATCAGAACCGCCAACTAACATTATATCAGCAGTATTTTTGCGAATTTGTTCTACACCCCAAATCATAGCGTCAATGCCGGTTACACACCCGGATGACTGAGTAGATGATGGACCACGCAAGCTGTTATTAATTGCAATATGAGTGGTACACGCACAAGGAGTAAACTCTAAATAGGCTGTTGGAGTGACACCATGATCACGTTTTTTAAAATATCTGTTCGCTTCTACATGAACAGTTTCGCCTAAACCTGCCACAGCAGTACCGAAGCATGTACCAATGCGGTCGCGATCAATTGTATTCAAATTTAACCCTGAATGTTTTAATGCTTTATCAGCAGCAACCAATGCCAATTGGCTGAATCGCAACAATCGCTTTCCATCAACACCTTGCAATTCCTCTGAAAAATTAAAATCTTTAATCTGACCACCCATATTAAAACGAGTATCATCAATATCAAGATTTTCAAGTTTTGATATACATGTACGACCAGTTAACAACGCATCACTATACTCGTCATAACTGCGCGCCATAGGACATACAATACCTAATCCAGTTATTACAATACGCGGGTCAGACATAAATCACCCCCTGAATTGCAATTTCTGAATTATAATTTATTACACCATTAGCAGAACTTTGGAGATTTTTTATTAAATATGAATGGGATATGAAGACGACAAAATACAACGCAACTTTAGCGAATATCGTTCTCAAAAGAGATACAATACACCTTAAATGCGTTAACTGGACCCGACATTTCGCGTGACTTAACTGCGAATTTTGCTGCGAATTTTGCATAATATTTACTTCAAAGCCGGGTAATAGTTACCATTATATAAACGGTATCTGCAAATATTGTAGCAATTTAAAATAATAAAAGCAATAATCACCAATAAATTTAATCAAAACTTAATCTTTTTTAAGTTTTTAGTTTTCAGTTTTCGGTTTTCAGTGTTTAGTTTTCAGTTTTCGGTTGAAATCGATTGCAGTCGGTTGCACAACCGAAATCGATAAGTTGTTTTAATTTGCCATTTGCCATTTGCCATTTCACTCATCACTCTTCAGAAATTCGCTGTTGTGCCAGGTATTGTAAATATGCAACTAAGAATCCGTCTATCTCACCGTCTAAAACCTGAAATGCATTGGGGGTTTCGTGTTCAGTACGATGGTCTTTGACAAGTGTGTATGGTTGCAGAAAATATGTGCGTATTTGTGAACCGAATGCGATATCCAGTTTTTTGCCTTGCAATTTAGCAAGAGCCTCTTCCTGTTCTTGACGTTGCTGTGCGGCCAGGCGGGATTTTAATACGCGCATTGCACTGGCGCGGTTTTTTAATTGACTTCGCTCGTTTTGACAAGTCACCACCAGGCCGGAAGGTATATGGGTAATACGAATTGCGGACTCGGTTTTATTTACATGCTGGCCACCCGCACTGCTGGCGCGGTAAGTGTCAATACGTAAATCTTCCTCACGAATATCAATATTCACATCTTCGGTAACATCAGGAATTACTGATACAGATGCGAATGAAGTTTCACGACTTCCCTTTGCATTAAATGGTGAAAAACGTATTAAACGATGTGTTCCACGTTCTGATTTCATTAATCCGTAAGCATTTTGCCCATGAATTTCAATAGTCATTGATTTCACACCTGCCTGGTCACCGGCCAATGAATCCATCACTTCCACATCAAAACCTGACCGTTCCGCCCAGCGCAAATACATACGCCCCAGCATTTCTGCCCAGTCACATGCCTCAGTACCGCCAGCGCCGGCATTAACTTCAATTATAGCATCAGCGCCATCATATTCTTCTGCGAATAGAGCCTCGGTTCGCAATTTATCCAATAAAACACGAATCTCACTGGTATTTTTCTGCAATTCATTTACACTGTCTTCGTCTATATCCATACCTAATATTTCTATCAGAACCATATTATCATCAGTAAGTGACTTTAACCGTCGCCACGGCAGTAATTCGTTTCTCCGTCTTGCAGCATCCTGCATTACCGTTTGGGCATTCTCCGGGTCATCCCAGATATTTGGGTCTTCAGTCAATTTTTCCGCAGTTAATAGTCGTTCTTCACGCATGGAAATCTGCAACTGCTCGCGTAAAGCTGCAGCTTCTTCACCTATTTCATTTGCCAATTTTAATATCTCGTTTATCTCAATCATAAATGTTCCTTTGCCGTGGTAGTATAACAAAATTGAGGGGTAAAACGGAAGATTGATACAACTAAAAAATCCTTCCATCAAAAAAAATAACAAATTCTAATAATATAATCTAATAAAGCTGTATAATATGCTGAAATTCTCTTTCTTTTCTGGTGAAAATCTGTTATTTTTAATGCATCAATAAAAGGAAGCGGAGAATATACGTAGAAAATTAAGAT
>JBIJDE010000277.1:0-6358 GCA_044344305.1 Armatimonadota bacterium | reverse complement strand
AATACCTGAACTTCTCTTTTGATGATAACCGGCACCGGGCAGTTTTTTATCAATTGAGAATTAATGGAGAAAAACATCATGAATAAAAATAAAAATCCAGACGATGAAAGAAAAACTTTTGGAGCAAGTAAAACTGATGTAATAATTCCTGTTCCTGTATCATTACAGGAAATGCCATCAGAATACATGGGATTTTTATCAAAAATAAAAACATTTATTAAAAGTGAACGTATAAAATCCATATTATCTGCAAATGCTACGATGGTGATGATGTATTGGGAAATAGGCTATTTAATTTTAAATCTTCAAAATAGTAACGGTTGGGGTGCAAAAGTAATTGATCGTTTATCTTACGATTTAAAAACCTCATTTCCTGATATGAGTGGTTTTTCACCGAGGAATCTTAAATATATGCGAAAATTTGCGAAAGAATGGCCAGAACGTGAAATTGTGCAACGCACCGTTGCACTAATTCCATGGCGAAGCAACATCACACTTTTAGATAAATTAACTGATAAAAACTCACGTCTATGGTATGCACAGAAAACTTTAGAGTTAGGATTAGGGAAAGACATGCTGGCAATCCAAATAGAGACAAAACTTTATGAAAGGCAAGGTAAAGCGATATCCAATTTCAACGAAGCATTGCCACCACTTGAATCCGACATGGCCTCTCAAGTATTTAAAGATCCATATATATTCGACTTTTTAGGTACTGATGATCCTCGTCGAGAGGCAGAACTTGAACAAAAATTAATTGACCATATCCAAAAATTTTTATTAGAACTTGGACAAGGATTTGCTTTTGTTGGACGACAAATGCATTTAGAAGTTGGTGGTGATGATTTTATTATTGATTTACTTTTTTATCATTTAAAATTAAGATGCTACATCGTAGTTGAATTAAAATCCGGAAAATTCGAACCAGGATATGTAAGCCAAATTAATATGTATTTGAATATTGTTGATGATTTGTTGAAACATCCAGATGATAAACCATCAATAGGTTTATTACTCGTTAAATCAAAAAATCAGATGGTTGTTGAATATGCCTTATCTGGTTACTTAAATCCAATTGGTGTTGCAAATTGGGAACGAGAAATATCACAATCGTTACCTGATAATCTTAAACCAAGTCTACCTACAATTGAAGAAATTGAGTTGGAAATGGAAAAAGAAAATAGTTTTGAATGATTTACAGAATTAATGAAAAATATAAAAACAGATAATTTTCGGGTGAATTCGAGTGCAATCGTTCGATTTCGAATCCATCCAATTTCAACCGACTGCAAACGATTTCAAACGAAAAAAATAAGGAGACCCCAATGACAAATATAAACCAATGGCAAATCAAAGAAATAAGCCTTACCAGTACAACAGAATATCCAAACCCCTACACTAATGTCGATATTACGGCAATTTTTACCGGACCAGATGGTACGGTAATATCTCGGCCGGCTTTTTGGGATGGCGGGAGTTATTGGCGGGTTCGTTTTGCGCCTACAGTAATTGGAACTTGGAGTTTTACCACAATTTGTACTGATGTCATGAATGTGGGATTGCATGGGCAAAAGGGAACATTTGAATGTGTGACGTACACCGGTGCCAATCCAAATTACCGCCATGGATTTCTAAAGATCAGCAATAACGGACGATACCTATCTTATGCTGACGACTTGCCATTTTTCTGGCTGGGAGATACCCATTGGCAAATGCCGGATACCGAACGAATAAATGAATGCAACCACCCCGCCGAACATAATGGTTCACCTTGTCCATTTGGCGGACAGTTTCAACACTTGGCAGCAAATCGTAAAGATGCCGGATTTAATATTTATCAAACCTATCCGTCAATTTCAAAACATTGGTGGACTGATACATTTGACCAGATAAACCCGGAACGATTCCAGCAGGTTTTTGATTTTCAGATGGATTATCTTGCAGAACAGGGATTTGTAATTGCACTCGGGTTCGGACATTTCAATAGCGCCGTAAAAATACCGGCAGCAGATTTATGTCGTTGGGCAAGATATCTGGTAGCCCGATATGGTGCTCATCCAATAGTATGGATTACCTGTCAGGAGATATCTGCACCCGAAGATATGAATAAAATGTCATCATGGTTGGAAGTTGCTGCTGAAATTGAACGCTTAGACGGATACTGCCATCCGCATTCCGGCCATCAATGGGTGCTGGATGTGGATGAACGGCCACTGGGCAACTATAATTGGCATGACTGGTTTGCACTGCAAGGCGGACATATTGGTAGTGGTCTTACTACCCAAGCGCGTTATGCGGGATATTATAATTTTTTACCGACTAAGCCACTAATTGAGACCGAAGCCATGTATGAAAAGGTGGATTGCGGCGGGATTGCCGATGAGCATGACGCCCGCATATCAGCATGGAAAGCAATGCTCTGTGGCAGTGCCGGCTATACTTACGGTGCGGCAGGGGTGTGGGCGTTGAAGTGGGATCCGGCGGATAAAAACTGGACCAACTATAACCATGAAATAGCTGGCTGGTATGCCGGCATTGCGATGCCTGGTGCGCAAATGATGACTATATTAAAAGATTTATTCATTGACCTGCCATGGACAGCGTTGATTCCGCGTTTTGCTGATCCCGCATGGATAAGCAGTGATGATCACGAGAAATCTGTTCTCGCCACCATCAGCAACGAACTCTATCTCGCATATTTTTACGGTGAAAAATCCGACTGTATATTGAAGCAACTTGACGATGAAACAACATACACCGCACAATGGTTCAACCCTCGCACCGGAAAATATACAACTATATCAACCGGAATTAAAACAGATAACGGCGAATGGCAAGTACCGGAAAAACCAGCAGGTGACTGGGTTTTGGTATTAAGAATTGACGATTGATGATTTTTGGTTGAAGTCGGCTGAAATCGGGTGCTATCGTTCGAAGTCGAACTCATCCGATTTCAACCGACTGCGAACGATTTCGAACGAAAAAGGAAACAAACATGACCACCATTCAACTTTACAACCGATGGCAATATACATTCCCAGTTGAAAGCGGGGTAGAAAAGGTAATCTTTACTGCCAATGATGGAACATCTGTCACCCGACCGACATTTCTGCATCAACCGGTGAAGTTGCAATATGATGAACACGGGTACGAAAGCGTTATAGCCGACGGCGACGAGGTGTTGGCGGTGCGGTTTACACCGACAATCCAGGGAGATTGGCGATGGCAAGCGATGGTAAATGGCGATATATGGGAACAAGGTATCATCGTCTGTGAATCGTCTGATTTGCCTGGATTCGTTGAGATAAGTAAGCATGACCCGCGCTATTTTTCCTTTAGCAATGGCATATCTTACACCGCAATTGGTTTGAATCTGGTAGGACCACCGAGTTATGCGCTACCTGCCGGAGGCGAATTTGCCCAATCGCAACAGACCGGCACAATAGGCGCACATGAATATGCCCGTTGGTTTGCTCGATTAGCAGAAAATGGCGGAAATTATGCGCGGTTGTGGCTCTCTCATCCATATTTCAGCGTGGATGGTGATAATGCCGGTGATGTTAATTTAACCGCGTTTGGCAAGTTAGACGAAGTTGTTTCTTTAGCACGTAAACACGGCATCAAGTTAAAAATGTGCTTTGAACATTTTCGCCATGTGGGTGAAAACAATGAACCACCGGTATTCACCCATAAAAAGCGCGACCCAGACACCGGGGAATATTCGGTAAATATGGATGAATGGTTTCAAAATGAACGTTGGCAACAGTTGTGGTGGCAGAAGATTGATGCCTATCTTGCCCGATATGGCGATGACCCTGTAATGATGGCGTGGGAATTGTGGAACGAGATAGATTGCTGCGGTACCAGCAACTGGCAAGTTCAGCGTGACTGGACAGAAAAAACACTGACCCGACTTAAGGCTTTATCACCGCGCATTTTGGTAACAAATTCACTTGGAAGTTTTGATTGGGATGGCAAACAACCAATTCAGGATGATTTCAAAATGAATGCGATGGATTTCCAGCAAGTTCATCGTTATCTTGACCAGGGGGCAGGAATTGATATCTGCAAACATGACCCGGTGGCATTCTCCATCGACAGTGTGTTTCGAAGTCGTCGACTGGATCGACCTGTTATCCTTACCGAAACCGGCGCAGTAAATAACTGTCATACCGGTCCATTCCGTTATTATCGCTGGGACGATGATGGATTAATATTCCACGATACCAGCTATCCAGCATTTTTCGCCGGTGCCGCCGGTAGCGGTCACATCTGGCATTGGGATCAATACGTTGACCAGAAAAATCTGTGGAAAGGCTTTAATGCTCTGGCTCAGATAATTGAAGGGGTCGCAATTGATCAGGAATATTTCCACGCTTTTGACCTGTCAACAGATGAATATTGGTGTTTGATATTAAAAGGTAGAAATACTACCCTGGGTTGGCTGAGAAATAAATCAGATAATTGGGACATGGTACTACGGGATGGTAAATCACCAACGCCTGTAAATGCAAAGATAGATTTTAAAAAGATTAATTCATCTTTAAAAAGTGTTGAAATATATCACCCCTGGAAAAATGATGGTAATGGTGATGTAAGTATAAATGACAATGTTGCATCATTCCCTGAGTTTATTCACGGAGTTGTCTTTAAAATAATTCAGAACTGATAACAGAAGAATTATTTTATTTCGTTAAAATATAGTTCATATGACTTTCGCTTTTTACAGTTATCGTAAGGGGAATCTCTTGTGGTTGCCCGGTATTTCCTAAACACAAGAGAAAATCCTGGTTACAAAAAAATTGGATATTTTTTTTCAATATTTTCTTTCCACCTCTTGTATTGCTTTGAAAAGTTGGTATAATAAACCACTGATTGCTTTATTGCCAACCAGATGAAGGATATATGGGATATCAAACGACAACAATTTTATCTTTGCAAACCGAAACTCTTGCCGAACGTGTGCAAGGGCGTGGTGTAATTCGCGAAGAAAAGGGTCAAATAGGTTGTCGCCGTTACCATACCCATGACACCTGCATCTGGCAAGTCGACCCAATGATGATTGATATCGCATTGCGTCAATAGAACACGACTGTTATTAATTTACAGTTGTGTTTTTTTATTATCAGGTACCAATTTAAAGTGGAATGGTCACCCACGCAAAATACGGTATCACGCACCAGGGTCAGTAATATAGCAAAGATATTCATGATTTTTCTGAGGGAGGAAAAAAAATGTCTAACGCAAGTACCTATGTCGCAAACGCTCTTGAAGTAACGCGACGCAAAAACGAAGGCCAGTCAGAATTCCTGCAGGCAGTCGAAGAAGTGTTTGAATCAATCGCACCAGTGATTGAACGCAATCCGAAATACATGAACAATGCTATTCTTGAACGCATTGTTGAGCCAGATCGCCAACTGATGTTTCGTGTGCCTTGGCAAGACGACCAGGGTAAAATGCAGGTAAACCGCGGTTTCCGCATCCAATTCAACAATGCTATTGGACCATACAAAGGTGGACTTCGCCTGCACCCATCAGTTAATCTGTCAATCATCAAGTTCCTCGGTTTTGAACAGATTTTCAAGAATGCCTTAACAACACTTCCAATGGGCGGCGGCAAGGGCGGTTCAGACTTCGACCCGAAGGGCAAGACTGACAATGAAGTAATGCGTTTCTGCCAGTCATTTATGACAGAATTACAGCGCCACATCGGTGCTGATTGCGACGTACCTGCTGGCGATATCGGTACCGGTGGACGCGAAATCGGCTATATGTTCGGACAATACAAGCGCCTGCGCAATGAATTTGTCGGCGTATTAACCGGCAAGGCACTCAACTGGGGCGGCTCACTGATTCGTCCAGAAGCAACCGGTTATGGCTGCGTATACCTGTCACAAGAAATGCTGAAGACCCGTAATATGGACTTCGCAGGCAAAATCTGTACAGTTTCCGGCTCCGGTAACGTTGCTCAGTATACAGTTGAAAAATTGAACGAACTCGGTGCAAAAGTTGTTACCCTGTCCGACTCCAATGGTTCAATCTATGATAAAAATGGTATCGATGCTGAAAAACTGGCATTTGTATTAGATTTGAAAAATAATCGCCGTGGCCGTATCTCAGAATACGTTGAAAAATTCTCTGGTGCTGAATATATCGCCGGCAAACGCCCATGGGGTGTAAAATGCGATTGCGCATTCCCATCAGCAACACAAAATGAAATCAATGTAAACGATGCGAAAGCATTAGTAGCCAACGGTTGTTTCGTAGTCGGCGAAGGCGCCAATATGCCAAGCACCCCGGAAGCTGTTGAAGTATTCCTGGCCAACAAGATTCTGTATGCACCAGGCAAAGCAGCCAA
>JBIJDE010000274.1:0-6374 GCA_044344305.1 Armatimonadota bacterium | reverse complement strand
GTGATTGGTGGGCACCACTTGGTGAACATATCTGGGCCGGTGGTGGATATAAATATACCGATAAAAACCGCGTTCGTTATACTTTATCTCCAAACGAATTTTATGGGTTATGTGAAGTATTCAATTTTAACCTGCCAAATGTTGAAATAGATACAATTCGATTAACTCCGATAGCAGATAATCGTGCAGCAGTATTCGCCATTACTCTTGAAAAATAAATGAAATCAATTATGTATATATGGATGAGCAGATAATATACATAAATACAGCAAAATCATATAGCACAAATCGTGTTATGGTAATATAGTATACAAAAACGGAGACATAAATATGACTAAATCAATTGATTTTAAAGAAATGCATGGTGATACCGCCTGGTTTGTACATGACCGCTTCGGCATGTTCATCCATTGGGGATTATATGCAATGGGTGCAAGACATGAATGGTTGAAAAATATTGAACAATTAGACGACAACTATTACAGTCGTTATTTCAAGTTTTTCGACCCTGATATGTATGACCCGGAAAGTTGGGCAAAGGCAGCGAAAAATGCAGGGATGAAATATTTTGTCATTACGACAAAACACCATGAAGGATTCTGCCTTTGGGATTCTAAGGTAACTGACTATAAAGCCACAAATACACCTGCAGGAAGAGACCTGCTTATTCCTATGATAGAAGCATTCCGAAAAGAAGGTTTAAAAATTGGTTTATACCATTCGCTTATTGATTGGCATCACCCCGATTACACAGTTGACAAAATGCATCCACAACGAAATAGTCCTGATAAAGCAAAACTAAATGAAGGTCGTGAAGTTAAAAAATATACCGCTTATCTCCATTCACAGGTTCGCGAATTACTAACTAATTTCGGCAAAATTGATATTATGTGGTTTGACTTCAGCTATCCTGGAGATGACGGTAAAGGTCATGAAGATTGGGATAGCGATAATCTGATGAAAATGATTCGCGAATTGCAACCTGATGTTATTTTAGATGATCGACTTGATATTCCATACGGTTGGGATATCAAAACACCTGAACAATTTCAACCACGAACAGGTGTAACTGTTGATGGCAAACCTGTTGTTTGGGAAGCATGCCAAACTCTTAGCGGTTCATGGGGTTATCATCGTGATGAGGAAAGTTGGAAATCCGTTGATATGCTGGTACAAATGTTAATTGACTCTGTGAGTAAATCCGGTAATTTATTATTAAATGTCGGCCCAACTGCCCGGGGAGAATTGGATGAACGCGCCTTAAACCGATTACAAGGTATCGGAGAATGGATGAAACGTCATAACAAATCGATTTATGGATGTACAGCAGCACCTGCAGAATTTATATGCCCACAAGATTGCCGGTTAACATATAACCCAGATAAAAAACGATTATATGTTCATATCTTTGCATGGCCATTTGTTCATCTTCATTTAGAAGGAATGGCTGATAAAGTTGAATATGCTCAATTGCTAAATGATGGCTCTGAAATTAAGATGGAAGGAATCGCCGACTGGCAAGCACATTGTGATACCAGTGATAGAACTAATTTGCTAACACTATCTTTGCCGGTAAAGAAACCGAACGTTACAGTTCCAGTAATTGAATTGTTCCTGAAATAAACCTCAAAGGCTTCCGGTGAAAATCGGAAGCCTTTTAATATACTACTGTTTTGAAACATCAGAAACTATATCACCTTCAATTCCAACAATTACTAATCGTACAGGAATCGGGATATTAGCTTTTTCAACTGCTTTCATCGCTATCACTTCTAACCCTCGACAACATGGAACTTGCATGATAGCAATTGTAAGACTTCTAATACCACCATGAGTAATCATCTGTGATATCTTCTCAACATAACCATCTGTTTCATCTAATTTAGGACATGCTATAGCTATAGAGTGATCTGCTAATAATTCTGGATGAAATGATCCAAGAGCAAAAGCTGTACAATCAGCAGCCAGTAACAAATCAGCATCTCGAAAATATGGTGCCATCGGAGATACTAAATGTAATTGAATTGGCCATTGTCGTAAAGCACTGGATGATTTTACTAAAGGTTTATCGTCAGTTTTTTCACCACTGAAAAATTGTTTCATCGCCATACCAGGGCAACCACCACCACCATGACTATGCGGCTTTTCAACATGGATTTTCTGCGGATTCTCTTTCTTTAAATATTCTTCAACTGCAACCTCGTCAAATTCTGGTGCATCACGTTGTATTATTTTAATAGCATCAACAGGGCATTCGCCAAGACAAGCACCCAAACCATCACAATATTCATCTTTAACTAACCTTGCTTTACCATTAATCATCTTAATAGCTCCTTCGGCACATGCTGATGCACATTGTCCGCAGCCATTACATTTTTCTTCATCAATCTGTACAATATTTCTAACAGCCATTTTATTGACCTCCCGGATTATTCGCTGAAATTAATATACCCGTTAATATAAAATGAAACTATGATAAAGGTCATATCAAAAATAAAATCTAAAAAAATGAATGAATTTTGCAATAATAATTTAATTTATAGTAAATAACTATAAATTATTCCTAAAATCTGCTAAAATAAAATATATACATACAGGCAATATTACCGGGGAATTATATGCAATACGATATTACAGATCCAGATTTAGCACATATCGGCAGACGAAGAGTTGAGTGGGCAGAGCAAGAAATGCCCGTTATGCGGGAAATCCGTCGTTCTTTCGGCGAAGAATATCTCTTGCGTGGTCATGTGATTGCAGCCTGCTTACATGTAACAACTGAAACTGCTAACTTGTTAATGACTCTAAAAGCCGGGGGTGCGGAAGTCTATTGTTGTGGGGCAAACCCCATATCAACTCAGGATGATGTCGCGGCATTTCTTGCTGTTCAGGCAGGAATACCGACATTTGCAAAGCGCGGTGAAGATAAAGAAATATTAGAAAAACACATTGATGCCGTTTTAGATAAAAATCCAACAATAATTTTGGATGACGATGGCAATCTCATAAACGCCCTTCATACCCGGCATAAAGATAAAATGGCAAAAATTATTGGCGGTACTGAGGAAACCATGAACGGTGTTGTGCAATTGCATAATTTAGATTCAGAAAATCTTTTAGATATTCCTATGATTACAGTAAATAATGCCCATACTAAAAATCTTTTTGATAATAAATACGGTACTGGTCAAAGTGTTGTCGATGGATTAATCAGAGCAACAAACAGATTACTGGCGAGTCGGAATTTCGTAATTGCCGGTTATGGCTGGTGTGGTCGTGGTGTCGCAATGCGCGCGGCTGGAATGGGTGCCCAGGTAATAATATGTGAAGTTGACCCTTTAAAGGCACTGGAAGCGATGATGGACGGATTCCGAGTGATGAGCCACATGGAAGCTGCAAAAGTCGGGCATTTCTTCTGTACGGTAACAGGAAACATTAAAGTATTCAGAAAAGAGCATTTCGAAGTAATGATGGACGGGGCAATTATGTGCAACGCTGGGCATCGCCATGCAGAAATAGATATTGATACATTAGAAAAAATGAGCATAGCCCATCGTGAAGTGCGTCCTATGGTTGCAGAACATATTCTATCTTCAGGGAAAAGGCTATATGTGGTCGCTAAAGGCAGATTAGTTAATCTCGCGATGGCAGAAGGTCATCCCGCAGCAGTTATGGACATGACATTTTCCAACCAGGCATTAGTTGTAGAATATTTACTTAACGAATCTGGGACATTGATGCCCGGTGTATATCCAGTCCCACGATTTATTGAATCGCAAATAGCCCGTATGAAATTAGAGGCAGCGGGAATTAATATCGATTGTATGACTCAAGAACAAATGGATTATTTAACATCATGGTACCACGGTAACAAAGGATTTTAAAGTTTGATGGAAAAATCTTATATTGAAAGGTGTGCGGAATATGAAGATTCATACCGCGCACACCCTACCCTGTTTAAAATCAACGCTTTTTTAGTTGCATTATTTGGATACCTATGCAATATAATGCCTTTTTGGCCATTTATCTTATTTGCTGCTATTGCATTTTCCTCATTTATTTTTCCAACTATTTTGCAATATATAGGGATGATGGCTTTTGCAACCTATCTATTTATTCATCTTCAACTTCAAAATAATGTTTATGAAATGGTATGGAGTAAACTCTATAACCCGTACCACATTATTCGTGGAGTAAAAGTTACTAAAGAAGAATACCCAGAGCTATATAAATTAATAAAAGAAACCTGCAAAAAATTATCTGTTACAATGCCATCAGAAATATATATATCTGGCGATTCAACATCACTGATTACTATTCGTCCACTATTAAGATTTACTCCATTTGTAAAATATATTCTTTGTGTTAGTTTTTATGATTTATATGGCATGAGTTCAGATCAATTTCAAATAGTAATCATGAATATCCTTGCTAATCTCACGAAAACGGGTAGATTTTCACATTGGCTATTATATTTGGTTAGTAAAAGAATTGAGTTATTGGAATTAGTTAAAGAAGGTCCGACCCCTAATATTGGATTGAAATTTATTGATTTTAATAGTGAGATTTTATCCGCAATATCCGGTGTATTAATAAGATGGAATATTGTTAACGCAGACAATATCACCATAAATAATTACAATGTTACAACCACTGGAGAAGCGTTAATATCATCATTGCTAATCGATAAAATATCTGAAAAATTATATTGGGACGATATTAATAATAGTTTAGGGAAAGAGCCTAAACCACCGATTGAACCATATACAATATTAAAAGATATATTGAAAAATCGCAATTCTATAGAAAATGCAGATGAAATTATTAGAGAAGACCTGTCAAAAAAGACACGTTTAGATGATAATACACTCCACATGTTCGACCGTCTTGAAGTTATATCATACTTTGCAGCACGCGAAGGCGGTATAAACTCAACTGCTGAAAGATTATCAAAATCTCCAGATAATATTGCTGCAGATATATATATTGTTGATAACGAAGATAAGATACTAACTCGTTTAAATGCGAATTGGTATGAATGGGCAGCATTGTTATGGGAAGTTGAATATAATAAACAGCAAGCCATAAATACATTAAGACAAGAACTCGATGAGAAAATTAAAACACAGGATTTAACATTGTCTGAAAAGTGGGAATATATTGAAATGATGTTTGGAAAAAAGGAAGAAGAAAAACTATTATTAGAAAAACTACATCAATTTGTTGTAGATTATCCCTGCAACATATCAGCAAATTTAATATTAGGATCGGAACTATTAAGAAATAATAATCCTGAGGGATTATCATATATTGAAAATGCAATATCTTATGATCCAGAAATTGAAGTGAAAGGTTTGGATACCATAATTACATTTCACATGGATAACGGTCGCGAAATGGAAGCTGATCTATATATAAAAAGATTGAGAGAAAATATTCCCCAGGTAAATCTGGCAATAAAAGAACGAAATAAAGACTTATTGAAATTTAAATATATACATCATGATTTAACACCAGAATGGTTAGAGACAATTAAAAATCAACTATCGAAATATTCAGACATCAAAGAAGCATATATGGTAAAAGTTGATTTGAAATATATTAAAGAGCGGCCTATCTATCTATTCTTTTACACGCAAAATGGTGGGTTAACAAATATTGAGAGAAAAGAATTATATGAAAACTTAAATAAGAATCTATATCTTCCTTCAATAACTAACATCTATTTATCCAATGATGATAAAATATTACTCAAAAAAACAAAAGATATTGGTGATGTTAATATATATACAACCAAGCAGGAAACATCAATCTATAATTGAAATAGATAATATTTGGGAGAATTTAACATGACTATATTAACCTCACACGAACGAATGAAGCGGATGTATGAACACCGTGACGCTGATAGAATACCAGTAACTGATTACCCGTGGGGTGCTACATTACAACGCTGGCATAACGAAGGTATGCCAACTAATGTTGATTACGCTGATTACTTCGGATTGGACAAAATTGCATCCTTCGGCGCGGACAATAGTCCCCGATACCCTGCAACGACAATTGAGGATACCGACGAATACACTATTTTCACATCTGGCTGGGGTGCGACTATGAAGCAAACAAAACAGCACGCATCAACGCCTGACTTTGTTGATTTTATAGTTAAAGACCCGGAAACATGGAAAGATGCTAAATCCCGTATGACACCTGGTAAAGACCGTATCGATTGGAAATCTCTTGAGAAAAATTATAAATATTGGCGTGAAAATAATTACTGGATAAATGCCGGATTTTGGTTTGGGTTCGATATCACCCATTCATGGTTCATTGGTACAGAAACAATACTGATGGCATTAATAGAAGAGCCGGAA
>JBIJDE010000065.1:0-15371 GCA_044344305.1 Armatimonadota bacterium | reverse complement strand
AATACAAACACTAATCTACAGTTCCCATTTGGTCAACAGCCAATAGGCACTAACCCGCTGAACCCCAATGCTACTACTGGCGTATCAAATCAATCACAAGGTGGCGACCTGGCAGCATTTATGCCGCCGGATATTGACGAAGTACTTGGTTTAGTAGGTTTGAATGCGTTGTTAGTAAAGGGAAAGAGCCAGGAATCACTTGACCAGTTTGAAGATTTGATTAAATGGCTTGACCAGCCGGTTAAGCAATGCATCGTAGAAGTGATGTTTGTACAGATGTCTGTCAAAGAAGCGATGTCACTGGGTTCATCATTTGAGTTTGCCGGTATGCCATTCAGTATGGTTCACACTGGCGGTGGTAATGAAGGCGATTTTGCTGCTCGATATGTTAAAGGCAATCTGCGTGTAGCAATTTCTTCATTGCAATCAGAAGGCAAGGCAAAGGTCGTAAACAATCCTCGCGTAGTAGTCCAGAATGGCGGCAAGGCATCATTCCTGATGGATGAATCCATTCCATTCGTATTATTCCAGAATGACCCCAACCTGATGACTGGCGAAACCACACAGATTCCTATTATTGAAATGGAAACATTCACCCAGGGGATTACCGTTCAGGAAGTAACCATTCATCCTGATAATTCAGTAACCCTCCGCGTTGACCCGAAATTAGAAACCCCCGGTGCTGGTATCCCGATTCCTGGCGGTATCGGTGAGTTGCACGGCGGCAGCAGATATCTCATTGACACCATCGTTCGCGTTAAGAATGGCGAAACAATCATGATGGGTGGATTCATCGGTAAAACTGAGGTAGAACAAGTCAATAAAGTTCCATTACTTTACAATATACCAATTATCGGACCAATGTTATTCGGCACAAAATCAAAATCAAAAGATAACACAGAGACTTTGATTTTCATCACACCGACTATATTGAATGATGATCAGTCAGGTAATAGTACAGATGGCATTCTGCCAGCACTGTTCTAAAATCTGAGTATTTTTAAGCCGGACAGTTTATTCTGTCCGGCTTTTTTTATTAACTTAACCTTTAGTTAAAAGGTTAATAGATAATAAAATAGAAATTTTATTATTGAAAACAATTTTGGGGGGAAATGATGGATAAAATTATATCAGCTTATGAATATGCTGTTCAACGTTATGCAGATTTAGGTGTTAATGTCGATGCGGCGGTGAAGACACTCGGTGAAGTACCTATTTCAATGCATTGCTGGCAAGGTGATGATGTCTCTGGTTTTGAGGACCAGGGTACAATGGATGGTAGCGGTCTGCAGGTTACCGGTGGATATCCAGGCAAGGCCCGTAATGCCGATGAACTCCGTGCAGATATGGAAATGGCCTTCTCACTGATCCCGGGAAAACATCGCATTAATCTTCACGCCATTTATGCTGAAACTAATGGAGAACAGGTTGATCGCGATGCTTTGGAACCACGTCATTTTGCAAAATGGATTGAATGGGCAAAGAAGAATGGAATCGGCCTTGATTTTAATGGCACATTTTTTGCACATCCAAAAGCTTTGAATGGACTTTCCTTATCTCATCCTTGTGATGAAGTTCGTGAGTTTTGGGTCAACCATGCGATAGCCTGTCGAAAAATTGGTTCTGCAATGGGTATGGAACTTAATAATCCTTGTGTTGTGAATGTCTGGATTCCTGACGGTTCAAAAGATTTACCCGCGGACAGATTATCTCCGCGCCTTCGCTTGCAGGATTCTCTGGATAAAATTTTTGCGACTGAATTGCCGGGAATCATTGATGTAGTTGAATGTAAATTATTCGGTATAGGCTCTGAGAGTTATGTGGTTGGCTCCCACGAGTTTTATATGGGTTATGCCATAAAGAACAAGAAATCGCTCTGTCTCGACAGTGGTCATTTTCACCCGACCGAAGGTATTGCTGATAAGATTTCTTCTGTGTTAATTTATATTGATGAAATATTGCTTCATGTCAGTCGCGGCGTTCGTTGGGATTCTGACCATGTGGTAATTCTCAGTGACGAATTAAAAGCATTGGCTGAAGAGATTGTTCGTGGTGGTTTTCTTAAGCGGGTGCATATTGGATTGGATTATTTTGACGCGTCAATTAATCGAGTAGCGGCATGGGCTATAGGTATGCGAAATATGCAGAAAGCATTACTAATAGCATTACTGGAACCTACGAAAATACTGAAAAATTATGAATCTAATGGTGATGGTGGCGCCAGATTAGCGTTAATGGAAGAATGTAAATCATTGCCATTTTCAGCAGTATGGGATTATTTTTGTCAGATTAACAATGTACCGGTTGGGGTATCATGGATTAATGAAGTACAGAAATACGAGAGAGATGTTTTGTTGAAAAGATAATCATCATTTCAATCCTATTGATCGATGTAAAAGATATGCCAATGTTGAACTGTAATGCGAGGAAATAAAATGAGCAAAGCGCAAATGATATCTGAACCATATCCCGGCTTAGGCGAGATTATAACTCTCATTGGCGAGGCTGGTAGCCGTCTTGCTGAGATTGGCGCCAGCGAAGGCGCAGCAGGAAATATTTCTGTTTTCATAGGCTGGCCTACCGATCCACGTCGTCGTTTTCCTATAGAGGAAGAAATTGTACTGCCGGTTTCGGTTCCTCTACTTGCTGGTGCTCTGTTTTTGGTAACTGGCTCGGGTAGGCGTCTGCGCGAAATAGGGAATGATCCCGAGGCGAATATCGGCGCAGTGGTAATAAATCCTGATGGTAATTCGGCTAAATTATATACATCTCATCGCAGATTATTTGCAAAGCTGACCAGTGAATTTAATAGCCACCTTGCTCTTCATCAGCAACAAGTAGCAAAAGGTGAATGTAATTTTCATGCTGTAATTCACGCCCAACCGGTTCATCTGACATTTCTTACCCATTTACCGCAGTACCAGGATGAAAAATATCTGAACCAGCATATTTTACGTTGGCAACCGGAATTAATCGTTAATCTACCTTCTGGAGTAGCGTTACTACCCTTCGCTATCCCTGGTTCAGAAAAATTGATGCAGGGAACAATGAATGCCATGGACACCCATAATGTAGTGGTTTGGGGTAAACACGGCATTGTATCCCGCAGTCACACCAGCGTTAAAAAGGCGTGCGACCTGATAGAATATGCCGATACTGGCGCACATTACGAATACATGAATCTTGCCGCTGGTGAAAAAGCTGAAGGACTAACCGCAGAAGAAATAATTTCTGTATGCCAAACATTTTCAATTGATCAGAAAGTGTTTTAGAAGAGAGAGGGAAGAGAGAAGAGTGAAGAGTGAAGAGCATTAGGGTATAATACACCTAATGAAATCTGGGAGCTAAAAGAAAATTGCGCGTAGTTTCACTGTTTAAGTTGTATTTTTTTCTTTACAGTTTTCGTTTTCATGAAAATGTGGCGTTACCGTCTCGGTGACGATTCAATTTCGTTCGTGGTGACGACTTCAAACGATTTCTGAAACTTGAATATTGAAAAGCTGATTTTATCTTTGGCATTTTATTTTTTAATAATGTTATCATGCTCTAATTATAGGAATTGCAATTTAATTAAAAATCAAAAAAAGTTTCTATTTCCGACTAATTTAGTCAACTTTATAATAAAAATTATTCAAAAATAATCTTAAATCGCCAATTTACCCCATTGACACGCTGCTATATGAATAATATAATTTTCCCATAATATTGTTTTCTTACCGGAATAGTATGTTTAAAACTTTTTCGGGGTGGGTATCAATAAAAACATTAACGTTCTTTATTATCTTTGCTGAAATTTTATTGTTGATTAGCAAGGGTGAGAGGGATTAAATTATGGGAATTGACGCTAAAAGCATCAAAGAATCTATCTTATCTTTGCTGGCATTAATTATTAATGGCGGTAAAGATAAAACTACAGACAAAGGAGCACATACAATGGGTAAACAACTTGGTTTTGACACACTGGCATTGCATGCCGGGCAGGTAGCAGACCCCACCACCGGGTCGCGCGCGGTACCTATTTACCAGACGACGTCCTATGTATTCAAGAGTACTGAGCACGCCGCAAACCTGTTCGGACTCAAGGAGTTCGGGAATATCTACACCAGGTTGATGAACCCAACTACGAATGTGTTAGAGGAAAGAATTGCAGCATTGGAAGGCGGCGCGGCGGCATTAGTAACTGCGTCCGGACAGGCAGCAGAAACTTTGGCTATCGTTAACCTTGCCGGCGCTGGTGACCACGTGGTAGCCTCATCCAGTCTTTATGGTGGAACATATAACCTGTTGCATTACACTCTCGCCGATCTGGGGATTGAAACAACATTCGTAGATCCATCCGATCCGGAAAATTTCCGTAAAGCAATAAAACCTAACACGAAGCTTATCTTTGGCGAGTCTATTGGTAACCCCAAAAATGACGTTTTTGATTTTGCAGCAGTAACGGCAATAGCCCATGAAAATGGTTTGCCATTAATTATAGACAACACAGCCGCCACGCCATACCTGGTACGTCCTATTGAACACGGTGCTGACATAGTCATCCATTCACTAACGAAATTCATTGGCGGTCACGGTACATCATTGGGTGGCGTCATTGTTGACAGTGGTAAGTTTGACTGGGGCAAAAGTGGACGATTCCCGCGCTTCACCAACCCTGACCACAGTTATCATGGTCTGGTTTGGAACGAATTGCCGGAACCGCTCCGAAGCCTTGCGTTCATACTTCGTGCCCGGGTAACCGGAATCCGCGACCTTGGTCCGTCAATCAGTCCATTCAATTCATTCCAGATATTGCAGGGAGTAGAAACACTATCACTGCGCGTACAACGTCACTGTGACAACGCAAAAAAAGTGGTGGATTTTCTGTTAAACCATCCACTGGTAACATGGGTAAATTATCCCGGTATCCCCGGCAGCGCATCATACGAATTAGCCAATAAATACCTGAAAAACGGTTACGGCGGCATAGTAGGCTTCGGTATCAAAGGCGGCCTGGAATCAGGTAAAAAGTTCATCGATTCAGTTGAATTGCTGTCCCACCTGGCAAACATAGGTGATGCAAAAAGCCTGGTTATTCATCCGGCCAGCACCACCCACCAGCAGTTAACCTCCGAAGAACAGGTAAGCACTGGCGTAACCGCCGACTTCATCCGTTTGTCCATTGGTCTTGAAACCGTTGAAGATATCATTGACGATATTGACCAGGCTTTGAAGGCATCACAGGTTTAGTCGAAATTAGATAAGTAAGAAAAGTTTAATCAAATAGAGCGCAAAAAGCACAAAGATGAGTAATTGTTTTTGTGCTTTTTTGTATTGAAAATATTCCATAAAAAACTTATATTTTAAAAGTTTGCATCCATAAGAATTGTAAAATGTATGGTCACCCACCAGAAACTATATTGTTAAAGATGAAAAAAAGCTTTAATCGTAGAGACGCAACATTTTGCGTCTCTACAAAAGGTACAATCTTTATTTAAATCACAAAACTACTATGAGAAACCATTGCTAATGAAGTTTTGTGTCCTGAGGAAGGCGATAAAGGCGTCCCTTCCCATTCGGTGAATGATTATTTTAACTTATTTTATAAATCTACAGATTTTTTATTTTTGTAGAATATCATACATCTTCCCGCACCCGCCTTTCCCGATAAATAACTGCCAGTAATATCGATGCCAGCAGTGCGAGGGGGCCGAAGAGCCAGCCGTATTTTGTGTAGGGGGTGTTGGCAGGACCGGGATTTATATATGCGGTAAGGATGGCTTTTTCGTTTACTGGGATTTGGTCAATTACATCGCCGTTGGGAGTGATAAAACCGCTGATTCCGGTGGAGGCGCATCGAACAACCGGTAGTCCGTTTTCAATGGCGCGGTAGCGGGATTGGTTGAAGTGCTGCTGGATAGCCGGAGTGGTATGAAACCAGGCGTCGTTGGTGATGAAATATAGCGTTTTGGCACCATTTTGCGCGTACCAGCGGCTTATGTCTGGTTGTGCTGATTCGAAGCAGATACCTACGCCGAAGGGATAGCCGGTCTGGTCAAATACGAACCGTCGTTTGCCGGGGATGATGTCATTGCCGCGTACCTGAAAATGTTTTTCGGCAAATTTGCGAAATGGGACAAATTCACCAAATGGAACCAGATGAATTTTATCGTATTTTGCTACTTCAAGGAAGTTTGCATCATTCATCAGAAACGCAGTATTCCGATAGATTCCTTCATTATCTATCATTGGTGACCCGCATAATAGCCAGGCATTCTTCTGTCGACAGATATCATTAATCCATGATTGGTATGGTGGTCCGCCTAATGAACTTTCTGACCATACAATCATTGATTTAACGCTGAAAATAGGTGCTTTCATTGATAATACCCGCAAATTTTCTTCGCGTACTTTTTCGCGTTCTATTAATTTATCATAACCTGCTTGTGTGGTTGGATTTACCAGGTCGGCGGGGGTTAATCCTATTGCTGTCGATGGTTGTACTACCGTTACTTTTATTGGGTCTGCTACTGACGGACGATTTGTTACAATGAATGCTGCGCTCAGCAACGCGCCGGTGGTAATTGCTGCCGTTATCAACATTCGCCTGGTCTTGCCACGGGTGTGGTAATACATCACCACCTCACCGCATAACCATAGGGTTATAAAGGTGATAAGGTTTATTCCACCCAGCGACGCGATCTTTATGAACGAACCTTCTGCCTGACCCATACCGATTTGCGACCAGGCGAAGCCAAAGATTCCTTGTTCGCGTAGCCATTCGATACCTGCCATTGATAATGCGAATACTATCGGTCGATGGTCAACCCGGGTACGCACAGTAATAAATACCGCTAACGCACTGTAAATTGATATTGCCAATGGCAGCACCAGCCAGATAATTATTCCGTAGATACCCTCGCCAAACAACGAAATCCACGTGAGATTAATGAGGTAATATATAAATAAAATTGCCCATACCGATAAGAATGCGGTACGTTTTTTAGTCGCCAACATGGGCAAAAACAGCATCGTCGCTGACAACCAGCAAAGAATGGTCGGCGGATGCCAGCCGAAATTACCCGGTATTAACGGGTTCGGTTGCGATACCGCCAGCAGTAGACCGGCAATAATTATACGAGTAATATGAGCATATTGTCGAAAAAAATCTTTCATTTGTAGAATAATTATACATATATATGTTGAAATTTGCTATTGGATTTTATTGGTTACACAGAGGTGCGCGGAGAAGACACGGAGATGCACGGAGGAGTTTATAATAAATTTGTAATTAACATACAAAGTGCCATTTAATAATATGGTTTTTTCTAAATTAACTTTATCCTGCCCATCCTGCCTATCCATGTTAATAATTTTCCTCCGTGTATCTCCGTGTCTTCTCTGTGTATCTCTGTGTAATAAAAAAAAACAGGATACCGGCTATCTTTCTCGAAATTTTATGTTATGGTTAAATATGATGTTGTAACTGTAGGTTCATTATTTGTTGAGGCAACTCCAATTACTCCCGGACTGTCGCTACGGTCAGCACGGGAATATAAAATGGTGGCGGGGGGGGCGGCGGCTAATTTTGTATTTGCGCTGGCGCGGTTGGGGACGAGTGTTGGCTTTATCACTGCTGTAGGCGGTGACTCGTTTGGCCAGATGGCGATGGACGAAATAGCGGCTTTTAATATTGATACTGCGTGTGTGAAAATCGCAAAAAATCACCTTACCCCGGTGACATTCGCGGCGGTAGATGGTAAAGGCGGGAAAGATTTTTCATTTTACCGTTTTGCTGGCACTTGCAACCCATCGGAAGATTTGAATATGGAAGATTTTAAGGCTGTGACTGATTGTCGCATATTCGATTTTAGCGAAGGTGCAATTCGTAGTGCAGATTTGCGTGAAATAATATTTAATGCGGCAGATGCAGCAAGAAATAAAGGAATCCCGGTGATATACGCCATGAATTTGCGACGGTCAGCGTGGAATATGACCGATGCCGAAATTGCAGAAATTGAACGTGAAGCCTGTCGACATGCGGATTTTGTTATCATGAATCAAGAGGAATTAGAGTTAATAACAGGTGCTGCTGGCAGTGATGGAATAGCGAAACTTGCAGGTATAGGGATAAATAGCGCAGTTATCACCAATGGCGGTGACGGCGACATAATGATGATAACTGACGGAAAAATTGCATCAGTCGCGCCATATATAGTCCCGGTAATTTATGATGTTGGTGCCGGCGACACCTTTCACGCTGGTCTGGTATCAGCATTGTTGAAGCATGATATTAAAAATATATCGATATCCAACCTTAAGGAATGCTGTCGTTTTGCCGCAGCAGTAGCAGCTATAAGAGTGTCAACCAGCGCAGACCCCCACGATTTGCCGGATACAGAAGCTGTGATGAAATGGATGGGGGAGAAGAAGAGAGAAGAGAGAAGAGAGGAAGAGAGAAAAATTAAAAATTAAAAATGCAAATTTAAAAATTATTTTGTCGGAAGTTTTGCTGTCAGCACAAAGAAAATCATTTGAATCATAAAAAATCATTCTAATCTGTGGTTCAGAAGGGTAAAGCAAGAATTGCAAATATCACATCGATTAATAGGATTTAAAAGATAAATAATTCATAATTAGTAATTCGTAATTCGTAATTCTGCCATCACCCTTTTCTCTTTAAACTGGCTAATGGGTGACAGGTGCGCATAGCGTGACAGATGGCGAGGCTGAGGGCGTCGGTGGTGTGGTCGGGCAGGTTGGTATCTGGCAGGTGCAGCATACATAACACCATCTGTTTAACCTGTACCTTGCCTGCGCGGCCGTTACGGGTCAGTGCGCTCTTTACTTCTGTTGGCGCGTAGCTGGTTACTGGAATGCCGCGTTGTGCCCCGGCAAGAAAAATTACGCCGCGTGCATGTCCCATCATTACTGCCGTTTTTGGGTGTTCGTATACGGTAAACAGGTCTTCTACCGACATGGCGTCGGGGATGAACTCGTGGAGAATTGCCAATAACTTTTCGTGTATCTCCAGTACTCGCAGGCTCATTTCTTTGCTTGCCGGACGAATAACACCTGCAGCCAGACATTTTAATTCGAAATTGTTTTCAACAGAAATTATGCCATATCCTGTCGCTTGCAGACCGGGATCGATTCCGATTATTTTCATTTCTCCAATTCCTTCGCATCCTGTTCATATATCCGTTTTCGTTCCAGTTTAGATAATCGCCATATTTCCCGCATGGCTAATATTGCGTTAGTTGCATCAGTATTATTTAATGGGATTGAGGAATATTTGCCCTTCAGATAGTAATTAATTATCAATCCAGCAGAGGCTGCCATATCGGGACTTAGCTTTTGTAATAATTCATCAAATTCTGTTGCTGTCACACCTTCCGGTTTTGTTATGCCCCAATGTTTAAACCATAACAGCATCATGATATACATTTTCATCACACATTTTGCAGCTTCTTCATCAGTTAAATCTTTACGGGGTAATAATGGCTGCCGGTCTGAGGTGAAATATGCTATAGCACCCAGAATGGCAAGGATACCGAGTATAGTAAGCAGGGCGTACCAGCGGGCGGTTTCCGATGTTTTTAAGGATGCTATGAAATCTTTTGTGAATGTTGTGAAATTTTTGATACCGCTGACGATATTATCCCACACCGTTTCCCAATAACCTACTTCACGAATGCTGCCAGAAGTGGGGTCAACCGTTAACCACCCATAGTTTGGTAAGAATACTTCAACCCATGCGTGTGCATCACTGGATTTTGCAAGAAAAGTCACTCTGCCTGCCAATGAACGTGTGGTATCCTGTTCGCCGGTGGCAAACCCGGTAGCCATACGCGCGGGGAATCCTAAACTGCGACACAACATTACGTATGCACCACTGAAATAAACACAATATCCTCTTTTATTAGTTTCAAGGAAATTTAATATTGGGTCTTCTTTACCTTTAGGTTCTTCGGGTTTCAGTGTGTAACTGTAGTTTTGACTCATATATATTGATAATTGTTTAATTTTGTCATAATCATTTTTAATGCTGGTGCGCTCTTTTAAAATTTCCAACGCTTTGGTACGAACCCTGCTACGGTATTGTTCATCAGGCATTTGTAAATATAATTCTTCCCTGTCCTTGGGTAATGATAATTTTACATCAGAAATAAATTCTGTTGGCGACGGTTTTAACAGGGAGAAAATTATATATTCCGAGTTCACTGGCGTTGGCTGGTTATATACCAGATTCCCATCATATCGTTGTCTCAACGCATATTTCTTAATACCTTGTACAAATAATTTATACGGAAGTGCAGCGGCATATAAAGGTGTTTCCTCGTTTGAGCTTGATGTTAACATGGTTACTTTCTGAGCAGTATAATATCGCTGTTTATCCAATAACATCTTTTTTTGTTTCACTGCTTGCAATATGCCAGGGTCGGTATCGGGTGAAACAACATATCCGTAGCCGTTTCTCCCTTTCGCTATTTCAGGCAAATCAACATTAAATTGCGTTTTATCTATTATCCATTTGCCACCTTCATATTTGCCGAATGTTGCTGAACGCCATAGTAAAGAACTGCTTTCTGTTCTATCTTCGACTTCAACTCTTAACATTTCTTGGTTTCCATTTGGCCAATCTATACTGCCCATGCTGATAGATTCATCATTGCCCAGGTTATATTTGCTGAAAGGATTTCCAAAGCTCATATTTGGATAACGTCTTGCTTCATATTTTCTTAATATTCGGTGAAAATTTACCGGTGATAGCAATAATCCTCCGAGTATTGAAAACGGAAAAATAATTAATGTTGTTATCAATGCCCATGTCATTAATCTTTTTTGAATGCGAAATGGCGTATGTATGGTGAACCATTGCTGCATATGGTCTTGCGCCATCAGGTATAATGATGATATTAGCATGGCTACCAGAGCTATAACGAAAAATATGGATAGATCTCTAATTGGATTTGTTGCAGCCGTTAATAAAAATATCGCAATGCCAGAGATCGGTGATTCACTGAGATCACGCGATGTAACCAGTACAAATGCACGCCCGGCACCAAGTAAGACGAATACACGCAACAATCCACGGGCAGCATCTGGTATGCTTAATGATACAAGGGACATGATAGGGTTATTTAAATCAATCCTAAATGCCGGATCATCTTTCAATAACGTCCAGGATATGAATATCAGTGGCAACATAACGAGGATATTCAGAAGATATTTATTGTATCGCTGTTGGCGAAAAAAAATCGACATCGGCAATCCGACGATAGTAAAAAGGAGAGATACTATAATGATTTCTTTTGATAATAACCGTAGGGACATCGCCGCTAAAATAGGCGACAACATATTAATCGCCGTCATAAAATACGGGATTAAAGCCTCGCGAATAGTAATCGGTCGATCCTTTAATAAACTTTCCGTCACAGGTTGATTATACCCGAAATAGATGTAGTTGAGAATTGCAAATGTAAAATTTTTAGAGGCTCTTGCAAAACCCGATGGGACAGACACCAGCACGGCTTCGCCGCTTGATGTCAGTCCCTGATTTAATCTCAAAATACGTTAAACAACAATTAAACATTTTAGAAAAAATGTAGGTTTTGCAAAAGTCGCAATATTAAAAATTATTTTATCGGAAGTTTTTTATTCAGAACAAAGAATAATCATTTTAATCATATAAAATCATTTTAATCTGTGGTTCTATTAGCCATTCCGCACCTCTACCAACACCGGAGTTTTTTTTGTATAATTACCGCGTACAAATAAATTGTGCTGCGCATGGCGTGGATATAATAAAGGAGAACTAAAATGGGTGAATGCAAATGTGGTGAAAAACATACTGGTCATTTGTGTGTATTGAATAGCAAAGGCATGACAAAAGAAATCGCCGATGTTACTGATGCACCGACAGTTGTATGTTTTAACTGTGGTCGTGAAGCAAATTGTGCGGAAAACGTCTGCAACCCGATGCCAATTGAAGAAAATAAATAAGTTTTCGGTTTTCAGTTTTCAGTTTTCAGACAAATTACTGAAAACTGAAAACTGAAAACTAATTACTGAAAACTTTTAACCCATCTACTAATTCTTCAGTACGTTTCATTTCATCAGTAGTTATTTCGCTATCTATCCATCTTATGCCCAGTTCCTCAGTGAATCCGGCTTTGATTGCATTGATTACTTCATATTCTGTGATATTTCTTCTTGCGGCTTCATTTAATGATACAGCTTTACCGGCGGCTACTTTTTCCCAGTCTGAGCGGTAGAATATTTCTTGCCATATCGGGAAGTTTATTGATAACGGTAATGAGTTTTGTTGCAGAATAACTCCATCACGACGCATTTGTGCGCTGCCGATTATCTTCGCGCCATTCACCATTAAATCGCATCTGGCACGGGCGGCAAAACAGGCGGGATTTGCGGATGTTGATACTGATTCTGCTTCTGAAAAGCTATTGGCGTGGATATCTACCAGTTCTGCCGGAAGTCCTAATTTTCGCATCCCTGATACCATCGCAGTACCCAGTACGCGGTAACTATCCATTATGTTACTGCCAGCACCGGGTAAATCTTTTTCTGCGATGATTATGCTGAAAGTAACTTCATCGTCATGAAAAATCGCTCTGCCACCGGTAGGGCGTCGCGAAATATCTATTCCCATTTCGCGGCAACGATTGATATTTATATTGCCTTCAGCAGGTTGGAATTTACCCAATGTCACACAGGCGGGACGCCAATGGTAAAAACGTAGAACTGGAGCCGATATACCATTTTGTACTGCTTCCAGCAACGCAATATCTGTCGCCATGTGCGTATAGCCATGATTATCTATTGGTGGTAAAAAACGCCATTCGTTCAATGCATAACCTGCTTAAAATCTTTTTTATCATTACGACGGCAGACCTTTTCACAATCTATAGTGCAACGCGAGGCGTTGCAAGGCTCAACGTGGATATGCACTTCCGCCATTCCATATTTTTCGCGTATTCCCAGAATAATATCATCAGCAATTTCATGTGATTCAGCAACATTTAACTCTTCTTTAATAGTTAAATGAAACTCGATAAATCGCGTTGCCCCTGCTTTGCGGGTGCGCAATTTATGCATTCCATATATATTATCGTTTGAGTTTAAAATGAAATTCCGTATCCAATCTTCTTCGTCTTTCGGCAGACTGACATCCAACAGGTCGCGTCCTGCCTGTACTGTTAATTCCCACGCTGCTTTAATAATGAATAATGCCACGATAATTGCCGCAACCGGGTCTACCCAGTCGATTTTTGCGGAAGGAATGAAATATTTTACGACTAAAATAATTACCAAACCTGCCATAACGCCAAATGACGTCCATACATCAGTACGCAGATGCCAGGCGTCAGCTAATAATGCCTGTGAATCAGTTTGAGTGCCAATTTTAAACAATCTTTTGGAAATAATTATATTGACAATTGCCGAAATGAACATGATGATAATACCCAATAATGGGAACTCTACTGGTTCATTATGTCGCAACTTACTTACTGCTTCACTAATAATCCACGCAGCAGCGACAAAGATTAATAGTGCTTCAATAGTGCCGGAGATATTTTCGAATTTGCCGTGTCCGAAGGGATGTTCTTCGTCTGCTGGTTTATCGGAGTTTTTAACTGCAATGAGTGCTATTACAGCAGCAAGCAAGTCAACTCCCGAGTGAATAGCTTCTGAGATAACGGATACCGAGCCAATCATTAACCCGATAATTAATTTTCCTGATACTAAAAATGTGTTTGATAACACAGATAACATAGCAACAGATGACTTTTGCGCATGTGCTGACATTCTTTCTCCCATAGTTGGAGACAATAAAAAACCTGCGGAACTTCTTTCCACAGGGTAAAGAAACCCCCGCAGAACATCGCTTTTCCGTTTGGCCTTTTAGAGCCTCACTAAAAGTATCAGTCCCACGGGGCATGAAAGTTTTAATTATCCCGCTGCCATCAAATGGCCCGGCTGCACCGCATTATGTTGCGGCCGCTTGATCTCTGTTAAATATATTTTATAAAATTTATTATTCCTTCGTCAAGAGGTTGGGGATAAATTGGAAATTGCAAATTGCAAATGGCAAATTATGCCTCCCTTTCGAGGGAGGTGTCACCGCAGTGACGGAAGGCGTGACAACTATCCATATTTTATTTTACATCGATTAATAGGATTGATATGATAATCTTTGTAAAAAATATTTTAAAAATATTTTAAAATTTATCAAAAAGTGGGAACCTTTTTTGATTTTCTTATCACTATAGAGTAGGAATGCGGATTTAGATGGATTTAATTGGATAAACTGCCTGGTTTCAATGGATTAACCGATGCCACGGATTGGCAATGACCATGATGGTTCGGCGGCTCCTGAGATGGAGGTGTATTTGAAACTCGGATGTTTTCCCTCTATCAATAGTATTCATGATGAATAGTTAGTTTCAGGATGAAACATCCGCAACAACGGCAAGAGGATAACGGGTTCACCGATTCTTTGCATACTGAATTTGCAGAAGCGGGGTGATGGATAGCCGCACAATGGATGGCGCTTCACAACAAAGATTGTAGGTCGGTGAAAACGTTGCCGTAAATAGAAAAGAAAAGAATGAGTATTAGAAAAATGCGGGTTATACGCAAGATGCGTAAAACCCGCATTATTATTTGGTATTGTTGTGAATATTTATTCTGTTTTCTTGATTGTTGTATAACGTCGTTGTAATAACAGTAATAATCCACCAAAAATTAATAGTAAAAAAATAAATTGATGATTGTTAATAAAATAAACAGGAAAAGCCAGCATCAGGAAAATTGTTCCATTATAAATCATACGACAAATCCATGTCGTCGCGAATGAACCGGATAAATGTCGCGCAATACCGCAAATAAGATTTATTACAAAAACTAATAATAACAACTGGTCGTCCGGGTGGGTAATAACGAATAATATTGATGTGATGATGATAGTGGTGATAGGACGAAAATATTTAATCAACCAGGTGAAAATAACCCCGCGAAAGAGAAATTCTTCTATTAGTGGAATAACAATTATCAATAACAATACATCCGTCATACCCGGCGTTACGCGATGAGGAAGCAGATTACCACTGCTCCATAAATAATTCATCCAATATATTCCGCAAAATGCAGCAATAGTACCCCAACCGATACCGGATAGTACCATGCCAAAAGTAACACCACTGCCAACCTGACCCAACCCGCGACCCCATACTCGCGCTAAAAGATACTGCATTAACAGAAGGGGTAAGACGATATATAAGTTTAATGGAATGGTAAACATAATGTATTGGTATACATTAACAATAAATAGGGTGAGGAGTAAAGTGTGGATGAGAAATGTGTGATTT
>JBIJDE010000396.1:0-4915 GCA_044344305.1 Armatimonadota bacterium | reverse complement strand
ATTTCAAATCTGGTTAAAAATCTTATTTATCCTATTAATCGATGTGAAATAATAAAGTCAACTAAGAATTTTGCAAAAAAATGGGAGCGAACAATAAATGTTCACTCCCATATTTATCTATTACTATTTGCTGTTTACTTTAGTATACGAACAACATTTCGCGATATTTTGGCAATGGCCATACTTCGTCATCAACTACAGTTTCCAATACGTCGGCGGCGTTGCGGACGGCAAGCATCGCAGGGATAACGACTTCATGGTAGTATTTGGCTTCGTCGATTAATTCGCCTTCTACATGATGTGCGCCGGCATGTGCCTTGGCAAGTCCGTCAATAGCAGTTTTCAATGCATCAACTTTGCCTACTAAACAACCCAGCATTTCTGACTGAACAGCACTGACTGAACCGGTTACTGACTTAACAGCGGCCAATGAACCAGCTAATGAACCCTGGTATTTGATTACTGCTGGCAGAATAACAGTGCTGGCGATTTCAGCGGTCAACTGTGCTTCAATGTTGATAGCCTTGATGTAGTTCTCTACCATAATGGCGTATCGGCTGTCTGCTTCACGGTCATTAAATACGCAATATTTCGCATACATCGCACGGGCATTGCAAGATACTAACTGTGGTAATGCATCTACTGCACTCTTCAGGTTTGGCAGACCGCGTTTTGTTGCTTCTTCCAACCATTCGTCGCTGTAGTTATTGCCATCAAACAAGATATCTTTGCTTTCTGTCAGGGTTTCTTTAATGATAACCTGCAGAGCAGCATTGAACTCTTTGCCGCCAGCTATTGCTTCTTCTAATTTAGTTGCAACATAATCAATTGATTCGGCAACGATGGTGTTAAGGATAATATTGGCACCGCTGATTGACTGACTGGAACCTACTGCACGGAACTCAAACTTGTTGCCGGTGAAGGCGAACGGTGAGGTTCGGTTGCGGTCGGTAGCATCTTTCGGCAGAGCTGGTAATGAACTAACGCCAAGTTCGATTTGGCCGCCGCCGACAGCTTCCAGTGATTTCCCAGTTATGATGGAATCAACAACAGCGGTGAGCTGTGAACCGAGGAAGATGGAAATAATCGCCGGAGGGGCTTCATTTGCGCCTAAACGGTGGTCATTTCCTGCAACGGCTACGCTGCAGCGCATTAATGCGGAGTGTTTGTATACGGCGCGAACAACTGCGGACAGGAAAGCCATGAACTGTGCATTGTCATGCGGGGTTTTCCCTGGTTCTAACAGGTTGTTGCCATCGCTGTCGGCCATTGACCAGTTGTTATGTTTGCCACTGCCATTAACGCCGGCAAATGGTTTTTCATGCATAAGGCATGCCAGGCCGTGGCGGTCAGCGGTTGATTTTAATATTTCCATTACCAGCATGTTATGGTCGGTTGCGATATTTGCAGCTTCAAATAATGGTGCAATCTCGAACTGTGCCGGTGAAACTTCATTATGACGGGTTTTAACAGGAATGCCTAATTTAAACATTTCCATTTCAGCTTCCATCATAAAGGCTAATACGCGAGGGCGAATTGCGCCAAAATAATGGTCTTCCATTTCCTGGCCTTTTGGCGGTTTTGCGCCGAAAAGTGTGCGACCAGAATTAATTAAGTCCGGGCGTTGCAGATAGAAGTTGCGGTCAATTAAGAAATATTCCTGTTCTGGACCAACGGTTGAGTTAACCTTGGTAGCAGTACTATTTTTGAAAAGTTTTAAAAGACGCATGGCCTGTTTTGACAACGCATCGATAGAACGGAGCAATGGAACTTTTTTGTCTAATGCTTCGCCGGTGTATGATACGAAAGCGGTTGGGATGCAAAGGGTTTTACCGTTAACGCCATCAATTAAAAATGCAGGACTGGTTGGATCCCAAGCGGTATAGCCGCGGGCTTCAAAGGTTGCGCGAATTCCGCCACTGGGGAATGATGATGCATCAGGTTCACCCTTGATTAATTCTTTGCCGCTGAATTCCAGAATAGCATTTCCATCAGCAGTTGGCACGATGAATGAGTCATGCTTTTCGGCGGTTAAACCGGTCATCGGCTGGAACCAGTGGGTATAATGGGTGGCACCGCGCTCAATTGCCCAATCTTTCATAGCATTTGCTACTACATCGGCAACTGGGGATTCCATCGTTTTACCATTGTCAATAGTTGCTTTTAATGCCTTATATGTGGCTTTCGGCAACCGTGAACGCATCACGGAATCGTTAAATACATTAACGCCGAATACCTCGGTCACCGGATGCTGTACGTAATCTACATTTTGTTCAGCAGGAGACATTGCAGCTATAGTTGCAATTGCTTTCTTTCGCGCGTTCATTGAACTCATCTTTTCCCTCACAAATTTTATATTTGGCCTAATAAGGCCATAAAGTCTTTAACCACACCTATTATTACCTACAAATATTTCAGATATGTTACAAGATGAAATATTTTAAAATATCTGTAAAAATATTATCATTAATTTCAGAATTTTTCAAGTTTGATTCGATTGTGGATGGGGTGGTTGGAAATTGCATAGTATTATATATAACTTTTTCTTTTTAAAAATTAATTTGCATAAGAAACGTAAAAATGAATAGTCCCTTTCCTCACTGTGACTTAATATTAATAACCTATTTTGTTTATTTGTAGGTAGATCTGGATATTTCATTGTGATGATACAAAATCCCAGCGGCGTTGCCGTGGGTTATGGAATTAATATTTTAGAAGAATTAACGAAAAGTTATGTAGAATACTATACAATTCCCTACCTCGTCAGCCAATATTTCAATTAAAATGATAGCTGAAAATGTGTATAAGGGTAAGGTTTGCACCTTGGGTTTATAATTAACAATGTAGCTGAATAATAGTACGGTCATGCTATTGAAAATTTTATGGCAAACATTGAAAATAATTTAAAAAAGAGATAAATGACTGTCTCTATTTATTCACAACCCGGCCATAATTGATATAATATTTCGTATGCCAACCCACATAGCCATTGGTGATATTCATGGGATGTTTCTTTCTTTGGGCACTTTGTTGATGAAACTGCCTGAGGAGGGTGAACTCGTCTTTCTGGGAGACTATATTGACCGCGGATCTGGCAGTAAGCAAGTTATCACCTACCTTCAGTTAATTGACCGGGTGCGTCCCTGCATATTTTTACGCGGTAACCATGAGCAATGGGCTATCGATACCGCTTCCGGCGATCCGCATGATAATCAATATTGGCTGTCCAATGGCGGGATGCAGACTTATGATAGTTATGACGGGCCAATTACTGAGGAGCATCTCGAGTTTATTCGCCAGACAAAAATGTATTATGAAACAGATGATTACATCTTCGTCCACGCGGGTATGTCACCCGGGATAACCTCGCTGGCAGATACAAGCGAAAAAACGCTGCTTTGGGTACGTGAAAGTTTTTTATATTCTGATTATGACTGGGGAAAACTGGTAATTCATGGCCATACAGTAACATATAATGGCCGTCCAGATATCCAGGCTAACCGCATAGGCATCGACACAGGTGCTGTATACGGTGGTAAATTGACCGCATTATTATTGCCGGAAATGGAAATTATTATGGTATGAAAAGATTTTCATTCACCGCAAAAGAACGGAAAGAACAAAAATAAGACTTTCGTTTAAGGTCACTTCGACAGGCTCAGTGACCGGTTACTGAACTTGTCGAAGCGACCATTCTTGCAAAAACGAAAGTCCTGTAATGATTTATTCCACCATTGCCGCACTCCAGTTAGCAGGTTCCATTCGGGTTTCGCTGGGGACGTCGTAGATTATCATGGTTAACGGACTGTTGTTCCAGATATATGCCCGTTGTGCTACAGCATTGCCGGTGGCGTTGCCGAATCGGTAACCGAAATCGAGTCGTTGAATAGTAACTGGACTCAATACTAATCCGATAGCAGCGAGTGGAATGCGCGCCACAGCGGTGAATCCGGTTTTAGTTTTCACATAGTCCATTGTTATTGGAATCTCGATAACTTTATCAAAAACTTCTTTGCCGGTTGGCGATTGCAGGACTACAGGTTCGCCGGTGAAATTAGCAGCTTTTTTAACGTATGCCATACAGACTGGTTTGCCTTCCTGACGGGTGATTAACAGACGCATATCGCCAAGTGTGGCTTCTTTGCGGTCTGCCTTTGCTGTTGGGTCGGTCTGCAATTCGATATCTATTACGTTTCCGCCTTTGAAGATTAATTGTTTTTCTGTGATACTGTTTGTCAGTTCATTCGGACTGGTAACATCATAGCGCACCACCAGGTTTTTCTCATCATATCCGGCGGAGACGCTAAACTTTCGTCCTTCATCTACTTCACGATTGACGGTACTGGCTGTTGCCCAGTCAAGACCCGCCATGCGATGAATAGTGAGGGTTTGCGTGCGCGATTGCTGGCTTACATAAGCGTCACGCGCATCTTTGCTTATTTTGACGTCTTCAGCAGTAATTTCATATTTACCGGCGAAACGTTGCATTGACTGCAAACCTGTTATTTCGTTAACACGGCCATCAGTATCGCCAGCCAGCAGCAAGTAGCGTCCATCTTTCGTCTTCAGGAATTCGCCGGAGAAGAACTCAGCAAAGATAGTATTATTCCCCATCAGCCCAAGACGCTGGTCATTCAATATTTTATCAACATACAATCCGTCGGTTGTTAGTATATCTACCGTGCCAAAGTAGCATTGAGTGGCAATAAACTCCCCGCCTTTGCCGCAGATTAACTGGGTGCCAAACATTTCTCCTTTTTTTGGGATAGGTTTTCGCAGTGCCCAGTGCATGCTGGTCCAATTATTCCAATATCCCCACAGATGGTCGCCCTTGCCGGAGAATTTATTAAAACCGGGATAGAGCATCTCGCCATCTTTGCCGATTTTCAATCCACCCAGCATATAAACAGCGTCT
>JBIJDE010000273.1:0-6383 GCA_044344305.1 Armatimonadota bacterium | reverse complement strand
ATTTACCATGCTGTTACACTCAACATCACCGTTTATCGTTCCGGCACCATTAATGCTGATACTGCCGTATCTACCACCACTTGCCTGTCCGGCACCGTTAATTGTCAGGTTATTCTCGCTCATTTTTGACTCCCGTTTAATAATAATTTCAACGCCTGTACCATCGAAGGAATATTGATTTTTTTAATCATCCGCGCATCAGGGTCGCACCATATTTTATCTGCATTTACTACAACACAAATTGATATGCCCATTTTTCGCAATACAACAAAATCGCAATTACTGCTGCATATTTCATCAGACTGCTGAGCCGCCGTATGATATATTAACTTGCATTCGTCACGACTGATATCACCACTGCGAAACTGTTCATGAATTATGTACGCAATCAATAATTGCTCAAATGTAGTGATATCTTCATCACTTTGCATCGACCTAATAAAATCAAGTGTTGATTGCCCGATTAAACCAACATTTACTGCTTCAATCCCGGTCATTGTTTTATTTAATAACTCCGGCGATAGGATATCCGCCAGATCATCCAGCGAATTATCCGACTTCATATTCGTAATCTGTAAAATACGCGCCAGTGTCTGCCCACGGGGAAATAACGTTTCCTGCCCTGTAAATGAAGAGCGGTGAATGAACCAGTCAGGTGGTATCAACCCCTTGCGCTTCCATCGGTATAACTGACCGTAAGAGATCCCGGTAATCGACAGCAGTTCTTTTTTAGTAATTAAATCATCAGCCATAATTTTCCTTTACATATATAGTGTAACAATGTTTTGTTATATTGTCAAGGGGGAGAAGGTTAGAGTTTTCAGTTTTCAGTTTTCAGTTTTCAGATTTTTATTTTTGATAAGTAACTGATTAAACCACTAAAACCTCTCCCCCTAATACCTATCACCTCATCCTCTCTCCCCAATAATCACCTCCGTGAATCTCTGTGTCTCCTCTGTGCAACTCTGTGTAACAAAAATTTGTCATTCGTAATTCCACATTCGTAATTCCCAATTCATTTTGCTATAATTACTCCATGACTATCATTCTTTTTTTAGCATTAATCGGTATCGGCGATGCATTACCAAAGGATGCCGAGATTGCGGCACGGATTCAGGTTGCTATTGTTAATATGATCAAACCTGATAATGCGTTTGTTACGGTGAAGCGAAATGGCAATTTATCGACTACTTTTGAGAAAATTGAGATAGTTGTGGACAATGCTGTGATAGGTAAAAAGCAAACGGAGGCACTGAATACTATGAGTAAAAATAGCCAACCCGCCGGTGAAGGCCGAAATATAAAAGTGAAAGAACTGGTCATTCGCGGTGAAGAAATCACGATTGGAGATATCGCCGTGAGCCACATAGATTTTAACGCCGCAAATCTGGATATAAACGTACTGGATGCAAATACCGGTAATTTTAAGCTCAACAGTGCTGGCGAGTGTCAAGCGGAAGTTGTGCTGACAGAAGGTGCTATTTGCGCATACCTGCGCTCCGCAGGCTTGCCGATAAATGACCCTTCCGTACGGATATCACCCAACCAGATCAGCGTCACCGGAACCACAAAAACTGCATTCGGTCTGCCGGTAAGCGTCACCGGTATGTTGCGGATAAGAAATGGTGAAACTCTGTACCTGGAAAACCCCATCATACGCGTTACAGGTTTCTCAGTACCTTCTATTTTTATTAAAAACTCCATCCTGCCCAAACTTAATAACATTGTAAATATTAATACCGCGTTGATTATGCCGGTAAAAATAAATATCACCAAACTACAGCAACTGGACGGAAAAATAATGGTGACGGCGGAACCGGTTATAAAAAAAGAATAGGCGAGGTTTTGTAAGAACCTGAAGTAATTGCATTTAATAAAAGATCATAAATTCACCACTTTATAGGGTGAGCGGTTATTAATTCTGAGGCTCCGATTACTACAAAGAATCCATAAACTAAATCGAGCCAGAAGATAGAGCCAAATGCACCAATAAAAATAATACCAACTAACGGAGTACCAATTAACTTCGCAAGACATGATGAATTCTTTGACCATATAGATGACCACATAGATTTTGCATCACCGGTGCTGGGAAATGAATGCATGGCGATAGATATGCCAAGATACACCATGATGTAGACGAAGGTATTATCACCGTTTTGCGTTTCCTTTCCCCAATAAAGACCACCCAAAATTCCACCGACTATGGTATTTATTATTAATGGCCCATAACCGATGAGTATATTAGCCAATGGATTTCGCGGTGCCTCGTGGACAACATAACCTGCAGGATTGCCAAACCGAAAGTAACAGACTTCATGTACCCTGACGCCAACTAGCCGGCACATCATCAAATGCGCCCATTCATGAACAATAACGCCGGGAAATGTAAGAATAGAAATAATAAATCCAGGAATCATTGAAAATCTCTCCTTAATTATTATTAGCCGTTTACAACTATGGCGGCAGTGTATCATAGGCTGCATAAAGCGGTCAATATAAACCATATCGAGTTATATAGTTATGTCTTCTCTTAACCACGAAATACACAAAAGGCACGAAAAAGGACTATAATATTCATTTGTCATAAAATTATCACATCATCAACAATATTGCTTTTAATTTTTTCGTGCCTTTCGTAATTTTCGTGGTTAAATATAAAAAAAACACCTTACGACATTCCATATTGGCGCATTATGGAATATAATAAACACATCGATAAAAGGGGCAAACGGTCTTGGCGCAAACCATCTATTTTAATAAAGAATACAAACAGTTAATGAAAGAACAGATAATCGTCATTCTCATGCTGTGGGGTGTTGCGATTGCCGGTGTTGTACTTGCCCGGTTCAACCACAATCATTACATGCTTGCTTTTATCATTTTCTGTTCCAGTACTGTACCGTTAATCGAATTGATTATGTATAGAAACGCAATATTCCGCATTGATATCAACGGAAACACCTGCACTTTCATTTCGAGAATAAGGTCATCAACCATACCAGTGACAGATATAGAATCCCTTGTTACATTGCCAAATAATGTTTTATCTCTGCGTTTAAAAAACACTGCCGGTTTCATTCTAATAAACGGATATATGCTGGTTGATGATGATAAACTGAATAAAGATTTTTATCTGAAATGGAACAAAATTTTCTTTTTGAAAACGTCAGAAAAAGAAAAACTTATAGACCCTTTCATTAAATATATCAGTGAAAGAAATAAGAAATTTAAGTTAATTGATGGGTTGAATGGGGAGAAGAAGTAGAGCATATACTTAAACATCAATCTATTGAAAAAATAGATCATTATTAGGTAATGTTGTAGTTTTGCTGCTAAATATCATTGATTATCTTTTATACTATGTAATATCCGAGGGGATAAGCATGAAAACGAAATCGTGTCCCATGAATGGTGTAGGAATACCATTTAAATTGCCATCTGATATAATATACTTTACCGATTGGCGGTATATCGACCACGGTTACCTGCGTTGGTTGACCGCGGAAAATGAACCGGTTTCTATAATGCCAGCGCCAAATCCTCTGCCGGCAATGCATGCCAGTTCGGAATGGCTGCCAAAAGGAATCCGAATTGAAACTATTCCCGGGACAGTAGACCCAGAACCGACCCTTACAGCAACAGAACTTGGAGAAAAGCTGTTTTTTGGTGGTAGTATAATTAATGACAATGGTAACTATCGTTTATTTTACGAAAGCATCACTGGCAGCAATCCCAATCATGACAAGGTTCTGCGAACGGCGGAATCTGACGACGGGGTAAATTGGCGTTTTCCAAATGTCGGTAAAATTGATAATGCCGGTGCGAGATATAATAATGCGGTTCTTCATCCCGGATTCAGCAGATATCATGGCGGTTGTGTATTCATGGATAAAACCGGTGATAAGAATGAATTATACAAACCTATCTGGTTGGGATTATTGAACCGCGAAAAATTTGAACGCTACATTCAGCAATGGCCGAATGATATTGACCCGATGGCTGTATTCAAAAATAAACACCCAGATTTTCCAGAAGACGCAATGGCTTGGGGGATATTCGGCGCGGTATCACCAGATGGATATGAATGGAAAGTGCTTGACGACCCGTTAATTATTCAACATAGCGACACTTTCAATGCGGCTACATTTGACCACGTCACTGGACAATACATAATATATCCGCGTACATGGTACTATGGACGACGATCAGTTGGCCGGTTGGTCAGTGACGACTTTCGACATTTCAGTAACCTTCAACAAGTTCTTTGTCCGGATCCATCAATGCAGGCAACCGATACCTGGTATACACCGGGATATGTGACTATTCCAGGAACCACAGATTATCACCTGATGTTCGCCACTTTATGGTCACAGATTGATGACACATTCACGCCAATACTGCACACCAGCATGGATGGCGTGTTATGGCAGCGGATACCCGGCAAGCCGATGCTGCAGCATGGACCGACAGGTAGTTGGTACGCTTGTGGCGGAGCATTGCCTTCATTAGTAGAACTGCCCAATAATCAATGGGGTAGTTTCATGATGGGGTGGCATGTACCGCATAAATACCCGCGATCATTTCCCGGCTTTGGACAGGCTGGTTGGGTTCGATGGACACGTGGTCGTCTGGCAGCATTGCGTGCCGATGAAGATGCTTCATTTAATTTGTTCCCTATCAAGACAAATAAGCGTAAAATGATAATAAACTACAGTACAAAGAAATCTGGATATATCAAAATAGGGGTAAATGGCAAAGAGCCGTTGCGAGTAATAACCGACGCCGATATCATCATTGGTGATGATATCGATCGCATAGTAACTTGGAATGGCAACAGTGATATGGGAAACTCCCCGGACGAAGGGATACAAATACAGGTAGAAATGCGCAATGCTGATCTTTACAGTATACGATTCGAATAATTTGATATTTGAAGATTATCGGAGAATAAAATGAAATTGACGGCTAATGTACCACAATTTTTCTTTGATGATACGCTGATTGAAGATGCAGCGCGTATTGTCCGTCGTTGGCTGCCGGCTTCCATATATCCCGACCCGATATTGCGGCCGGACAAACCTTGGGAAGGTCGTTCGCTGACATTATACGGTTCAGTGCTGCCTAATCCTGCCGGCGGTTACTACATGTATTATTCGCTTTTCAACCCGCCCGACCCGCACTCGCTGGTGATGCTTGCCACCAGCGTTGATGGATTCAACTGGATTAAGCCGGAATTAGGCCTGGTTGAATATAATGGCTCAACTGCTAACAATATCCTGATAGAAATAGAAACGTCTCCGCATTCCCCCTGCGTTATTCACGACCAGGATGACGTGGAATATCCGTGGAAACTGACCGGATTCTGGAACGACCCGCCACCGCCAATGTGGAAGGAGGGTTGGGGAATGTATGCCTGGCGAAGCCGCGACGGCATTCATTGGGAAGCCATTCCGGGTTTAAGGGTGCGAATGGGTGACCGCTGCAGCATGTATCGCGACTCAATCACTAACAAATACTACTATCTGTCGCGAGCACCAGAAATGTTTGCTGGTGCCGGCGGACGCCACATTGCCCGCAGCGAAAGCGATGATTTCATCAACTGGTCAGAACCCGAGATGATTCTAAAACCCGACATGCAAGATGAACCAGATGTGGAGTTTTACGGAATGCCGGTATTCCAACGCCACGGGTGGAGTATCGGCCTACTTGAGAATTGGGACAGCGGACGCGATGTGATAGATATACACCTGGCGGTTAGCCGTGATGGTAAAAACTGGCTACGACCGCAACCGCGCCAGCCATTTCTGGCACCGACTTACGATTGGAACCGCTCTTGGAATACCTGTGCCAACAACGGCCCAGTGATAATGAATGAACAGATGGTATTTTATTTCGGCGGACGCTGGCGGGCACACACCTGGGACACTTTGCGCCAGCACGGGGTAATCGGCATGGCATCGCTGCCGATAGATCGTTTCTGCGCATTGGAAGGTCAGGCCGGTGGTTGGATGACCACCGTACCGATGGCATGGCCCGGTGGCAATCTGGTGATAAATGCCGACACCCGCGAATCATTCGAGTCACACCCCGGCCATTGCAACGGCGAAATAGGTGTTGAAGTGCTGGATGAAGCTGGAGAACCTATGCCGGAATGGAGCATGGACAAAAAAGCAATATTCAATGGTAACACCCACTGCCGCGGAGCCATCCACAAAGGCATCGTCCGTTGGCCCGACGACCGCAGCCTGGACGAACTAAAAAGCACCACCATCCGTCTGCGATTTCATCTGCGCCACGCAAGGTTGTTTACGTTTATGGCAGAGTAAAAATGGACTTGCCAGATCTTGCGTGGATAGATACGAATCCCAGCTATCCATAAA
>JBIJDE010000027.1:0-20810 GCA_044344305.1 Armatimonadota bacterium | reverse complement strand
GAGTAGGTTGTTTTGAAGATTTCTTGTATCGTTATTTTTTTAATTACGCTTTTATTTGCAAATACTGTTCATAGTAATGGTTTGGATGTGAATCTTATTTCTGATTATAAGTTTTTATACAGTAGTAGCAGATATTTAGGAATAATTAAATATGGTGGAGAAATTAAGTACGGATTAATTACTATTGGTGCTGATACCAGAAGTATCAGTGGTCACGGTAAATCATCCGACAACACCTATAAGTCAACTGGAAATGCTCAATGCATCACTTTTGATATTATACCTGTAGAGAATAATGACCTGGGATTACAACTGCAGTTTGACCGCCGCAGGATAAATAGTGCAGAGATAGAAAGTGGGCCGCCAAGTTCATACTTATTTATCAGAACATCATATTATATTGACAATGGATTCACCGCAAAGCTAAATAAAAAATCTAAAGATTTTGAGATATATTTGCTGGCCAGCGCTTATAATATGAATGAAAATGGTAGAGAAGTCGGAACAGCGCAAAAACTCTCTATAGGTCTTGGGAAAAGTTTATCAAAACAATATTTCATTGATGCACGAATAGATGGATTCCGCGATAAATATTCAAAGAATATTCACTATTCACAGTGTATATCCGGTAGTATAGGGTATAACGCAACCAGAAACTGTAAGTTAATTATTAATGGAGAAATCTATACGCGTGGTGTGCCAATAGCTGGCTGTGATCTGTCATCAGTATCCGCCGTAGGCAATTTATTTGATAACTCAAAAGTTCACACTAATTTAAGCGGCACTATCGGTGTTAAGTTAATCTATAATTTTTAATTTAATGTCAAATTAAGTTTGACATTTTATATATAGTAGTGATACTATTTTTTAAACGCATACGCATTTAAAATTTAAGTGCGTATGAAAGTTGCCTTATTCGCTAAAGAGGTCGGAAAAGGAAATCTATACTCTTTTCCATAAGCCCAAGGTGATAGGCAATTAAATTAAGTTGGAGGTTTTAAATTATGAGAAAATTAGTTGGAATGCTTACCGCTACCCTCCTGCTGAGTCTGGCGACCACGTCATTCGCGGCTAATGAGGCTGGACAAGCTTTCACAGACGTTAAACCCACTCATTGGGCTGACGCAGCTGTGAATCTGTTAGCAGAAAAAGGCATTGTTGAAGGTGTTGGCAAAGGCGCAACTTACGAAGGCCAGCGTCCGATGACCCGTTATGAAGCCGCTATGGCTTTAGCAAGAATGCTTGATGTAGTTCAGGGCATGATTAATGAAGGCAAAAATGTAGAAGCCATCAAGAAAGCAATCATGAATGACCCTGAAGTACGCACCGCGCTGAAAGGCGACAAGGGCGACAAGGGCGATACCGGCGCTGCTGGTGCTCCTGGTGCTCCTGGAACCCCAGGTACTCCTGGTGCTAAAGGCGACAAAGGTGCCACTGGCGACAAAGGCGACAAAGGTGCTCAAGGCGACAAAGGTGCAACCGGCGACAAGGGTGCAACTGGCGAAAAGGGTGCTCAAGGCGATAAAGGTCTAAATGGAACAAATGGTTTAAAAGGCGAAACCGGTGCGCCAGGCGAAACCAAAGTTATTGATGCCGGTGGAAAAACTATCAGCACCTTAACCGATGCTCAGAAAACTACTCTGGATACAGCCAGCAGGTTCTTAGGCAGTTACAGCTCAGTTGACGTTCTTAATCAAATGATTAAGAATCCGAAAGCCGCTGGTTTAACCGATGATGAAAAAGCAACATTAGTTAAAGTCAAAGAACTGTTAACAGCTTATGGTCCTGAAATTTCTGCTATCCGCAGCGACATCCGTGCAATGCAGGATGAAATTGCGAAATTGAAAGGCATATCAGGTAAAAAGGGTACCCCAGTTACCATTAGCATGGCTGGTGGAATGCGCTACGGCTTGCAGGGTACCAGCATTTCGTTAGATAATGATGTTAAAGTTGCTAATGATAATAAGGCTATTTTTAATGCCGTATTTCCTGCAGATAACTCATTAAAGAAAGATGTTTTGAAAAGTGCTCGCTACGGAGTATACAATACTGACATCAATTTTGATGCAAAAGCTAATGATAACTTTAACGGCCATGTAACCATGCGGATGATTACTCCTATTTTGGTTACAAATAAGCCTTATACAAACTCCGGTGCTGATGATTTGGACAAGTCATATTATTATGGCATAGTAGGGAACTTCCCTATTGCTGGTGCAGTATCTACTGTACATCCTGATGCTATTAGTATATGGGAATGGTACGGTGAATATACTTCAACCGTACTTGGAAAATCTGTACAGACAACTTTTGGACGAAAAGCTGTTAATGTAGGTGGTGGACTTCTTGTTGATACATCACATGCACCAACAGTTGGTATAACTGCAGACACCTCTTATAAAAACTTTACTTTCGAAGGTCACCTTGGATTATTAGATAAAGTAAGTAATTTGCAATCTGTTGATCCGATTAATACTGAAGATTTATACACCTTTGTTGCTGCCAGCTGGGCGAAAGACAAAGTTGGAACAATATCTGATGTAAACTTGACAGGTACTGTTTTATTCTCTGGCCTTGGCAATGAAATGGGCGTAGGGTTAGATGGTAACGCCACTTTACCTTGGGGAAATAGAAATATTTTCTTCAGCGCTTCATCATTGTTGAAAAATGCTGATGAAAGCCGAAAAGGTTGGGCATTTTTAGCTGGTGGCGATATTGTTAACGATTGGAAAGATTTAACCGTTTCTTACAAATGGGGAATCATTTCACCAAGCTATCGTCCATTGTATTCTGCTCTCTACCCATATGCCGCTGTTAATGCATTTGACACTAACTGGATTGACCGTGGTATGTATCTTGACCCGGAAAATGTTACCCGCGGTTGGGAAATAGCAGCGAAGTACGATTGGAAGTATGATTATAGCTTCGGTCTCCGCGTTTATGGCGGAAGTCATGTTACAATGCCTTTAAAGACTAAACTTTCTGAAGATGCTGATACCTGTGCTGTATTGAGCGTGAAGAAACAGATCAATGACAGCGTGAGCGCAACCCTGCTTTATGGCTGGCGCGAACTCAAGCTTGAAAAGATTGGCGAGAAGTACGATGTTATCCGTTTCGGTATGGACTTCGCACTTTAAACAAAACCTTAAATGGTATAAAAATCAGCCTCCCGGAAACGGGGGGCTGTTTTTTTTGCGAAAATCATTAAAATATACACAGGAAGTTCGCTTTATAAGGAAAATATACTTAAAAAATGATCGCTTCGACAGTCTCAGCGACCGGTCACTGAGCTTGTCGAAGTGACCTAAAGCGAAGTCCTGATACATATACAAGTTTTAAAAGCCATTGGTTCATCAATGGACAGCCAATTGAAATAATGATAAATATCTTACTTTCGCATTTGTAGAGCATGACAAAGGCTAAAATATGGTATAATCATGTAGTGAACTTACTGTGAGAGGAACGGATGACGGTTACACAACGCGGACCTAAAATCCCTATTGGGAAGATTTTATTAGATGAAAATAAGATTACGCCTGATCAATTAAAGCAGGCTCTTGCAATGCAAAAAACCACAACTGAAAAGTTGGGGCGGTTGCTTGTCGACCTGGGATTTGTACAGGAACGTGATGTATTAGGCGCTTACGCAAGACAATTAAATTGTCAGGTATATGACCCTGCAAAGATGTCCATTGATCCACAGGTCGCAAAAAGTTTCCCCGATAACTTGGTTACCCGGTATAATATTGCACCACTACGTCGAGATGGCAATAAGTTGATGGTGGCAATGAATGACCCCACAAACGTATTTGCTTTAGACGATTTACGAATGGTTACCGGTTATGACATTATTCCAGTTCTGGCTTCTCTTGACGATATATCTGCAATTCACCGTGGTGGAAAAGGTGGCGTAGAGTCCGTTGCTACCGCACCAGCAGGCGCACCAGCACCAGCGGCGGCACCAACCAGTAATTCTTCAGCCCCAAGCATGGATTCTATACCTGACCTTGATAGCATGTTAGATGGCATGAGAAAGCCTGCACATGAAGAGATTCAGAACAGAACAGATGACAGCGGGATGGACCTTGCTGACCAGGCGCCGGTTATTAAGCTGGTTAACGTTATTCTGGGTGAGGCAATTAAACAAGGCGCATCTGACATTCACATCGAACCTGATAGGAAAAATGTACGTGTTCGTTATCGCGTTGACGGTGTTTTATACGAAGCCATGACTTTGCAGAAATATGTTCATCCTCCATTGATTTCTCGTTTGAAAATTATGAGTGACATGAATATCGCAGAACGGCGCGTACCGCAGGATGGTCGTATTCATATCAAACATGACGGTCGCGAGTTCGATATGCGCGTTAATACTCTTCCACTTGTAAATGGTGAAAAATGCGTTATGCGTCTTTTGGATCAGTCATCAGTTTTAATTGGTTTAGGAAAACTCGGTTTTATGCCGGGTATGATGGCAGACCTGGAAGAATTAATTGTCCAGCCAAACGGTATGTTACTCGTTACTGGTCCTACCGGTTCTGGTAAAACCACCACCCTGTATTCAATTTTAAACCAGATTAACTCGATCGAGAAAAATATCATCACTGTTGAAGACCCGGTCGAGTATCAGCTTCCCGGTATTAACCAGGTATCTGTTAATAGAAAATCAGGTTTGACCTTCCCAATCGCCATGCGCGCTTTCTTGCGTCAAGACCCGGACATCATCATGGTCGGTGAGATTCGTGACCTTGAAACTGCTGAAATCGCCGTTCAGGCGTCATTAACCGGTCACTTAGTATTATCAACCTTGCATACAAACAATGCTCCTGCAACCATCACTCGTTTGTCTGACATGGGTGTAGAACCATTCTTAATTGCGGCATCAACCATCGGCATTATCGCTCAGCGACTGGGTAGAAAATTATGTTCAGAATGTAAAGCACCTATCGAGCCGCCATTGGAAGCATTGCTCCGTTTGGGGTTAAAAGAAGATGAAATAGAAAGTGCTACATTCTTTAAACCGGTAGGTTGTGACAGATGTAATAACCGTGGATACAAAGGCCGCGTAGGTTTGTACGAGTTATTAATAATGACTGAAGAATTGCAAGACCTTATCGTGCGGCGTGCACCATTATCTGAAGTTACCCAGGCTGCAATCGCTAATGGAATGACCACATTGGTCAAAGATGGACTGCAAAAAGTTAAGGCTGGCGTCACTACAATTGATGAAGTCTTGCGTGTAGTTTCCAGCCATTAGACTTGGACGGTTGTAATGATTAATATTCCCCAGCGTGTCTATTAGTTTAAATAGAAAAATAACGGAGATACTATATATATGGCAGAAGCAACAGCGGAAAGAAGAGTACTGACGCTAAAGGCAAATACTGCGGAAGAACGCGACCTGTCAGAAGTTCATCTTGATGAGTTATTAGAGTTACTTATTGAGTCGAAAGGTTCTGACTTGCATGTCGCGGTAGATATTCCGCCGGTGTATCGTTGCGACGGCGATTTGTTGCCGGGTAATTATACAAAGTTTACCTCCCAGGTAGCGCAGCGTCTTCTTTATGATATTTTGACTGATGAACAAATTCAACGATTTGAGAACTCCCTTGAATTGGACTTTTCCTATCAGTTGGGTAAAGCATCGCGTTTCCGTGCTAATTATTTCCGCGATCGTGGCTCATTAGCAGCGGCTTTTCGTACTATTCCACTTAAAATTCCGACACTTGAACAGTTAAATCAGCCGCCGGCAGTACGGGATTTATGCCATAAACACCGTGGTTTAGTGTTGGTAACCGGTCCTACTGGTTCTGGAAAATCGACCACCCTGGCGGCGATGTTAAATGATATTAATCTTAATCAACGTAAACATATCATTACCATTGAAGACCCTATTGAATATATGCATTATCACCGTTCCTGCGTAATTAATCAACGCGAAGTAGGTACGGATACAAAGGCATTTAAAAATGCTTTACGTGCCGCTCTTCGTGAAGATCCCGATATCCTACTGGTGGGCGAAATGCGTGACCTGGAAACGATGGAATTAGCTGTGCATGCGGCGGAAACAGGTCACCTTGTGTTTGGAACAGTTCATACAAACTCCGCGTCTCAAACAGTTGACCGTGTTGTAGACGTTTTTCCGGTAGCACAGCAGTCACAGATTCGTGTTATGTTATCCAACAATCTTCAGGCGGTAGTAACCCAGCAATTATTGCCAAAGATAGGTGGCGGTCGCGCTTGCGCACAAGAAATAATGATTTGTTCACCGGCTATCCGCAACCTTATTCGAGAAGCTAAAGCTCACCAAATTAACTCAATTATTCAGACGTCAGCTCACCTGGGCATGAAAACAATGGACCAGTGCCTGCGTGACTTATATGCTTCCGGTCAAATTACATATAGGCTGGCGATGGACAGAGCTATGAATGTTGAAGAATTAAAGAAAATGATGATGTCAGACGGGACCCTGCCCGATGCTGATGAGGAACAATAAAGGAGGCTGAACATGGCAACTTTTTCGTATGTCGCTCGTGACCAGGCTGGACAAACTCAGCAAGGCACAGCTGATGCTGACAATGATGTTTCACTGCGAAAACAACTGCGGGAGCGTGGTCTGTGGGTGCAGCAGATTAGTCAGGTAAAGAATGCAGCCGGCGGAAAAGCTGGAGCAAAAGGCGGTGCTAACTCCACGTCCTCAGCAACGAAAAAAGGCAAAAAGAAAGTGCGCATTGGCAGAGTAAAACAACGCGATTTAACGATGTTTTGCCGCCAGTTTGCGACCATGATTAATGCCGGTGTGTCGTTAGTACGTTGTCTGGCAGTATTAGAACAACAGGCGACCGCCCCTTCTTTGAAAAATGTAATTCGTGAACTTTCAAGCTCGGTAGAACAAGGTGAAACATTAACCCGCGCTATGCAGCGGTATCCACATATATTCAATAACTTATTCGTTGGTCTTGTGCGCGCCGGTGAAGTCGGTGGTGTGTTGGACGAAACGATGGAACGACTATCGACCTTCCTTGAAGAAGATATGAAGTTAGTCCAGAAGTTTAAATCCGCGATGACATACCCGACTGTTGTTATGTCGGCGGCATTGCTCATTGTATGGGGATTGGTAACCTTTATCGTTCCGAAATTCATGGAATTGTTCAAAGATTTCGGTATGACATTGCCTGGCCCGACATTGTTCCTGATGAATATCAGTAATGCTATGAGTAACCCTACAAATATTGGTATTACCGTTGGTACGGTCGTCGGCTTAGTCTTTGGCATAAATAGGATTAAAGCAACGAAGACCGGTAAACGAATATTGGATAAAATGATGCTTAAGGCACCAGTATTTGGTGTGCTTATTCATAAGGTTGCTATTGCTCGTTTTGCGCGTACTATGGGTACTTTGCTTGCCTCGGGTGTACCGATCTTGCAGGCCTTAGAGACGGTGGCGGGGGCACTTGATAACGAGGTTATCTCCGGGGCCGTTCTTGATGCCCGTACCGCGGTACGAGAAGGTGAACGAGTAGGTGACCCGCTGGAACGTTCAAAACTATTCCCGCCGATGATTATTCAGATGATTGCCATTGGTGAGGAAACCGGTACTCTCGACAGCATGCTTGAAAAGGTTGCAGACTTCTATGAAAGTGAAGTTGAAGCGGCGATGGAATCATTGACATCCGCTATTGAACCTTTGTTGATTATTTTCCTCGGTGGTGTGGTAGGCTTTATCGTTGTCGCCATGTTTATGCCGCTGGTAAAATTAATCGACGGTTTGTCTAAATAAGTTATTTTTATGCGGGGGGAGTATATATGCTCCCTCCGCTTTTTTTTGAAAGGTTGTGGTTGTGGAAATTGAACAAGTAAAATATTTATTAGGTGCAATTTTTTCTTTTTTATTCGGCGCGTCAATTGGCTCTTTTTTAAATGTCTGTATATATCGTTTACCGCTTAACAAGTCGCTTAACACACCACCTTCCCACTGCCCTACCTGTAATCACCGGTTAGGATTCCTCGACCTTTTCCCACTGTTAAGTTATTTATTTCTTCGCGGCAAATGCCGGTATTGCGGGGTGCGCATAACCCCGCGCTATTTTTTCGTTGAGTTAATCACCGCGTTATTATTTCTGGCATTTTGGCATTCCGCCTGTACGCGATTCAGCATCGAAGGTATATGGACACCCGCCGGTGTAGTTATGTTAACTGGTACAGTGGTCTGGGTTGCTATGATGCTGGTGACATTTGTTATCGACTGGGAAACAACCTATGTGATTGATGGCGTTTGCTGGGTTGCGATGGCGGCGGGTATAATAGCGGAATTATCAACAAAATCGTTGACTGGCGAGGCGATAGCCTGGCAGGGAATTCCGTATCTTCCAGCGGCTGTTCCCGGTATGGTTATAGGTTTTATCTTCTTCATCGGTGTCGATTTGCTTGGTCGCGCTATTTTTCATAAAGACAGCATGGGATTAGGTGATTCGTTCATCGGCGCGGCTATAGGTGCATTACTGGGACCTGGCAAATCAATGATTGTGTTCGGTTTAGCCATTGTATTAGGAGCGATTGTTGGAATTATTATGATTGTTGGTGGATCATTGAAAAAATCTAAATCACCGGCAAGCGAAGAAAAAGCAGCCGCTGCAAATGTTGTCAGTAAACCAGATAAAAAGAATAAGAAAAAAGGGAAACCGGTACCAGCAATAACAGAAACAAAAGAAGAAGAACCGGAAGGATATTACATGCCATTCGGCCCATTCCTAACCGCCGCCGCCGTCGTCGTCGCGTTTGCACCCGAATGGGCAGCCAGAACAGTAATAACATTCTGGACCTGGTGGATGAACCAGGCAGGGTGATTGAAGAGAGAAGAGAGAAGAGAGAAGAGAGTTTTTTTGTAAATAAAAAAACGTAATTCGTAATTAATTAAGGGGTAAATATGCATAAACGTGGTTTTACTTTGGTTGAGTTATTAGTAGTAATAGGAATTATTGCGGTTTTGGCGGCTATTTTAATACCGGTTGTGACGAATGCCCGCAAGACCGGGTATAAGGCTACCTGTGTTAATAATATGCGGGAAATTGGGGCGGCACTTATTGCATATCGCATGGATAAAGCTGTCTTTCCTGATGCTACCGCGCAGATAGGGCTTCAATCAGTATTGTTAAACGAAAAAAAATTATCTGATAAAAAAACTTGTCCAATTGATGCCGACAGAACAGATTCGTATTCTGCCATGTATAATTACTGGGGATATGCCCAGGCAATTACACCTTCTCCATTGACAGATTTAGCCGGAGCTAAAGGGGTGTATAGCGCACTTAACAACAATGCTAAACATTATTGGCATCCAAACGATTATCCTGATTCTGATTTCCCCGGGTTAGCTAATCCGAATTGTCCGAATAGCACTATCGTTACCATTTGCACAAAACATACCGATTTGGCGGGGAAATATGTAATTTTACGAAAAGACGGCACCATTGATTTCTCAAAGCCGGATAATGGTGATGATAAGTTCTGGATGCTTAGCACTTTACCAAGATAATAAACTTCACCCGCAAATTAATGCGGGTGAAGTTCTATTTCTACCCCAAAGCTGGACATTTGAGGTTTTTAGGAACGGGCGCAGAATATGCGTCTGTCCAACCCCGGGGCTTAGAAGCTGTTCGCTTAATGCATAGTATAAACTTGTTTACGAAAAGCACAAAGAGGAAATATAAAATATTTTATATTTTTTTTAAAAATGTTTGATGATTTTCTCCCAGAGTATAATAAAAAAGAAGACAAGAGGGATGCAGAAACTAATATCTCGCGGCTAAATGTGGCTATATTACGAATCTCTGCTGGTGATGTTGATATCAAATTAGTGCAAACATTGCATAAAATGCATCACAGCTATAAGAATAAAATCGATTTTCCGCCAGAAATGCCATCATACCTTAATTGGATATTATACTGGATACATCCATTTTTAATAGATAGGGTGGCAAATGATGATTTTCAACGAAAAATGATGGAATGGACAACTATTGAGTCAGCGCAAAAATTATATAATTTTCCGTATCAATATACAAAAGAATGGGATATAGCTTTTGCGAAATATTTTGAAGAAATCATATCAGCATTCGAAAGAATAAAGGTTTATTGCCCACAGGATGATCGTTCACAAATTGCTTCTTTTCTACCAAATTATCAGCGAGTATCAGATAATATCGATTTTTTGCGTTTTGTGAAGATAAGTGAATCAAGCGTTATTGATGCAAACTCACATAATTCTGCAATTATGGCAGCAGGTATATCTGGTATTCCGCTTTCAGAAAACATTATGGTTTTGGTCGGTATTCTACAAAAAGGCAACAAATCAAGGTCTACATGTGCAGCATTAGCTCTGGATAAAATTGCAAAAAGAAAAGGTGTTTCCAGTATAGAGGAATTACAGCGGCGGGCAATGATAGAGATCGCCAGTCGTGAGAACATACTTGAAGGTGAACGAGTGAAAGTCGGGTGGCGAGGAGACGGGTGGTCTTTTCGCTTGTCATTACGTGGTGGCAGGGGCAGGTTAGAGGCAATAGGCGAGTCTGGTACATTTGATAAATTTCCTGCACTGGCGCGAAAAGCAACCGGCTATGCAGACGCAATACTTGCTAAAAAAGATGTTGACGATGAGTTGAAAATGGTACGCGAATTGCTGGAAAATGATATGAATACCGGATTTGTTTATAATATCGGAATCTTCAGCGAAATGATGAAGTCACCTGTTTTTGCTCATTTGGCAGAAAGAATTGTTTGGAAAGCAGGGGATGGCCGCGAATTTGCGTCGGCAGGTGAAGGACGCTGGAGGATGTTAGATGGAGAAAATGTGTGGTTTACCGGTTTTGATGCACCATTTACTGTCTACCCGGTACATCCTGTAGAGTTGCACAGCGCAAAAACTATCACCGCATGGCAATCATGGGCTGTGGATAATAGATTTACTCAACCGTTTCGACAGATTTTTCGTGAGGTTTATTTCTCCGGCGAAGATAACTATCTCTGTAATAATTTTAAAGGCAGGGAAATTACTGTCGACATTGCTTATGCGTTATTGCGAACCGCTGGTTATCAACCGGGTGAAGGTATTGCCCACCGGGTAATTACTCGCGGTGTGACGGCATGTATAAATTGGGCGGCGGGGAAAAGCAATAAAGAGATTTATTCCAGCAAAACCAATGGGGTGGTAACTTTGGGTAATGTCTGGTTTGAGAAAGATGGCGAAAAGATAGCATTAGCTGATGTGAATCCCGCGTATGTCAGCGAGGCATTGCGCACTGCCGACCTGCTGGCGGCACGAGCTGCTGTTGGCGAGGGGTTATTATCATCGTCAGAAACTGTGAGAATGCGAACAGCATTACTGCGTGAATTGGTACGCGCAGAAGGATATGCCAATATTGTTTGCAGCCATGATTCACCCATAGTGCTGATATTTGGCAAATTAGCAGATTATCGCGTGAATATAAGTTCAGGAACAATCTTTCTGCAACCATCGGGACGACAGATTGATTTATATACTGAAGATTTTAATTGGGATATCGACGACAATGCCGACGATACCGCGAAAATATTCGGAAAAATATTCACCCTGGCAAAAGATGAATTAATCCCCGACCTCTTTTTTCACGCACAATTGCGTTGAGAATAATAGCAAATAGCAAATGGCAAATTTGTGAAATAATTTAAATCGGTCAGATACGTCCGATCCGACTGATTTAATCATTTCAGTTGCTAATTTTTCTAAATAATTTGCCATTTGCCATTCACAATTTGCAATTCACCACTCACCGTCCAGCATACTTCTCTGAATGTTCCAGATGTTTTTGCCAGTTTTCCAGATAGCTTTTCGCTAATGTAGAATCTTTCAAGATCAACAGGTTTTCCGCGTTTTTATCTTCTGCTGCTTTGCTGAAGTTGAAACTGCCGGTAATTACCGTCTGGTTATCAATGATGATTATTTTGTTATGGGCGATGGCGTGTTCTGCGTCGATATATGTTGGCATTCCTGCGTGAGCGACGAAGTCTGCTGATGAATAATTAGCGGTACGCTGACTTTTGTCTAAAATTACCTGAACATCAATCCCGCGATTCTTTGCATCAACCAATGCTTTTGCGATAGGTTTTGATGTAAATGAATATGCCTGCACCCGTATGACTGATGCTGCTGCATTAATTTCGCTAACAATAGCATCAGTACAACCGCCATCTGGTGAGAAATAAACCCGCCAATTTAACGCTTGATTCCCGGAAGCCGCCGGTCTGGAATTTGGTGATAACGACGAAGATTTAAAGTTTGTAGACAGATATAAACCGATACAAACAATGATAATGATAACAAAAATAACATTTTTCTTCATGACAGCTCCTGTTGCTATGTTGTATTGTAACTGTTATTGCATAATTGGGGAAGGTTTTATTTATTTCCCAAATTACATACTTGACAAATTGATACACTAAGTTGTATTGTTAGCGCAGACTAACAGATAAGGTTATTGTATGTTAACAAATATTAATATTAATAATTCTGAAAACAGGCCCAGTGCGCCAATGGAAGAATATCTTGAGGCGTTATGCCGGATTCTTGACCGTTGTGAAACACCTACGGCTACAACATTGGCACGGGAGTTGCAGGTTGCTGCACCATCAGTTGTCGGCATGTTAAAACGTATGTCTGATCAGGGATTAATATTGTATGAAAAACGCTGTCCGGTTATTCTGACACCGCTGGGTGAATCTGCCGCAATGAATTTGCGGCGGCGTCATCGATTGGCAGAAAGGATGTTGACCGACTTGCTGAAAATGCCGTGGTCACGGGCGCATTCATTGGCTTGCAGTTTTGAACATGTAATAACGGCAGAAATTGAACCATATCTGTTGAAGGCACTAAATAATCCGCTGACTTGTCCCCACGGCAATCCGCTATCAGGTGAGAAAGGGAATGAAAAAGATTTTACCCCGCTGGCACAGTTTACGGTGGGCAATCAATGCGAGGTTTGTTGTATCACCGATGAAAACGATGAGTTGCTTAATTATTTAGAGCGGGTAAAGATTACCCCCGGGCAAATTGTAAAGATTATCGACATCGCACCGGGAAATGGCCCTTTTCTGGTTGAGGTGAATAATGAACGCCAGGCTTTGTCGGTAGAAGCCGCTGGACATATCATGGTAAAAATTGCTTAAAAATATGAATAAAACAGATAAAAATATAAATAAAATAGCTCTGGTTGGCACACCGAATGTTGGAAAGTCGGTTGTTTTCGGACAATTGACGGGAACATACGCGGTGGTAGCTAATTATCCGGGAACTACGGTAGAAATCACTCGTGGAAAGATGAAAACGGATAAAGAATATGAAATATGCGATACACCGGGAATGTATTCTTTCATGCCTATTACCGAGGAAGAACGGGTGGCGCGATCGATTATTTTCGAAGAATCGCCGGAAGTAATTATCCATGTAGCCGACGCAAAGAATATTGAACGCATGCTTGGATTTACCTTGCAACTTTTAGAAGCCGGTCTGCCGGTGATACTGGTGCTGAACCTGATGGACGAAGCCGAAAAAGTCGGGATGACCATAAATGTTGATGAATTAAGCAGGAAGCTGAATATACCTGTTATCAGTACTATTGCCCCCAGCGGTATCGGCATTGATAAATTAAAAGAAAAAATTGCAAAATATCAAGAGTCTGCCGATATCGCAAAGATAGAATATGATTCTTTTGTTGAAGATGCGCTGGTGAAAATAACCGCTTTATTGCCGGTAGATATCATACCAATGTCATCACGGGCAACTGCACTGTTGGTATTGCAGGATGACCGGGAAGTCGTAGAAATATTAGAAAAGCAAATGGGAGATGATTACATTGCGATATCGGAGATAATAACCCAGGCAACAATCGGTAGTGAATACCCGTTGACTTATTACATCACCATGTCGCGCCAACGCGCGGTGCAGGATATTCTAAAATCTGTAGTTGTGGATGACAAACCATCAAAAGTTGATTTTCGCGAGAGAATGAGCCGGATGATGATGCACCCGCTGTGGGGAATCCCCATTTTATTGGCAATTCTATTTGTCTTTTATGAAATTGTCGGAGTATTTGGCGCACAATATGCGGTGAATTATCTCGAAACGGTAGTATTCGGAAAATATCTGTTGCCTCCAGTGACTAATTTCATTAATGCCATCATTCCCTGGCAGGTGGCTCGCGATTTATTTGTTAACGATTATGGTATTTTCACACTGGGTTTACGATATGCATTCGCAATTATTTTGCCGATTGTAACCACATTTTTTATAGTGTTTTCCATCATGGAAGATAGCGGATATATGCCACGATTGGCGATGTTAATCGATCGGATTTTTAAGGCTATCGGTTTAAATGGTCGCGCTGTAATACCAATGGTACTGGGATTCGGTTGCGCAACAATGGCGACAATCGTTACCCGCACTCTGGAATCGCGGCGCGAACGCATTATCGCCACTTTTCTCTTAGCGCTCACTATTCCATGTTCAGCGCAGATGGGGGTTATCCTCGCGCTGCTGGGTGGACATATTCTGTCGTTATGGATGTTTGTACTGGTAATGCTGGCAAATTTCTTGCTGGTCGGATATCTAACCGCGCAATTTTTGCCGGGTGAAAAGCCGATATTTTATATGGAAATACCACCGTTACGTATGCCAACTTTTAAAAATGTAATGACGAAAACATATACTCGCGTTGAATGGTATCTAAAAGAAATTCTGCCATTATTCATTCTGGCATCGGTATTTATCTGGGTGGGAAGACTGACCGGATTATTTGAGATATTAGTTAGTTGGATGAGTTACCCGGTGCAATGGATCGGCTTACCGAAAGAAGCCGCAGTATCTTTTTTGTACGGATTTTTCCGTCGCGACTATGGTGCCGCTGGTTTATATGATTTACATCAACAGCACCTGCTTCATAATCAACAATTAATAGTTGCGGTGGTAACGATGGCACTATTCATGCCATGTGTTGCGCAATTTGCTGTGGCAATTAAAGAGCGCGGTTGGGGTATGGCGTTAGGGATGGCGGCGTTCATCTTTCCGTATGCCTTCATTATTGGCTACCTGGTGAATATGGCAATCACTGCGCTGGGGATAAAATTATGAGTGATGACAATGTAACCTGTCCATTTTGCGGCAATATTTATACAGTGGAAGAAAGCAAATATTCCTGCGGAGGCTGCAAAGGATTATCCGGCGGATGCACAAAACTAAAATGTCCCAAATGCAGCTATGAAGTACCTGCCCCTGCAGAACTGCCGGCAAAGATAGCGGCGGCATACAATAAAGCAACTGAAATGGTGAAGAAATTATGGAAAAAATAGCAGAAAAATATAACGCAGACGGCTTAATTCCCCTTGCTAAAATGCGTGCCGGTCAGCGTGGTACGATAGTATCCTTACTGTCAAAAAATAACCAAACCATGCACAAATTAATGGCATTAGGTGTCTTGCCGGGAATGCGGGTAACGGTACAACAAACCTACCCCGGCATCCTATTTCGTATCGGGCATACCCAGGTAGCCATAGATGCTGAACTGGCACAAGAAATTATAATCTTTATTCCGGTAGATAAGAACACCCATGACGCAAAACACCATGTTTTGCATACTGTGGTGAATAAGAAGGGATAATTAATTAGGAATTTTATTAACTATTGATGGGCAGGATAAATGTTTTTTATAAGAATTGTTTCAAAATTTTGTCACCGTTTGGAAAGGGGTGAAGCCCGGCCCGTTAACTTGATAACAGATATCCATTTGTTGTCTTAGTTAAAATATAGCTTTTTGGGAGCCGGGCTGCGACCCTGTTCCAAACTGTGACTATACCACTAAGTGATGCTATATATTAGAACAATTGAAAGTTGAAAATTATTTTACAGCTCATTCCGCAATCGGCGTTAATAAAAATCATTTAATCATACGAAATCATTCTAATCTGTGGTTCAGAGTATTTATAAAAATTAGCTACAACCTTTGAACTTTTATCTTTGGCATTGGTAGTGATGGATAGCTTATTTCGTATTCTTTTTCAATTTTCGAGTATTTCTCTCGAAGCAGTATTGGCAGGTTTTCCGGGGTATGATGTAGCAGGTATTCTCGGACTATCGGTTTTAGCATGTTGTTGAATGATTCGCGGGAATGGCCGTGGGCACCGCGTCCTACTTTTCTAATTGTCCCGTCGCATGCCGGACTGATATGATATAATTCATGGATAAGGGTCAGCATTTTTTCTTCCAGAGTTACTTCTAAAAAGCGTGGGACGTATAGATAAATCAGGTATAGAATATCACCATCTGGACCGGGTATTTGTTGGATAGTTTCTATGTGGGTTTTCTTTGTTCTTGACGGTTTGCCATCAGGGAACCGCATGGGGACAATCTTTGCGTAATATCCGTGTTTACTGTTAGTGCGGGCCTGGGTTGCGTATAGCCGAATGCGTTTTGTGTCGATGTGGGATAATAAAGGCACATCTTTGCAAAGGCTGATAATTATCGGCATTATCTCTTCGCGTACATCTACAATTTTTTTAGCAACTTCTTTGGGACGAAAAAAATCATCAAATAGATTCATTTCAACTTTGCCTTCATGGTGTTTCGGTATGCTGCCGGTGACATACTGGTGTGGCGGGTGAATATTCGCGTCAGGTATTCCCGGGTATGAAATCCTACTCGCATTGCTATTTCGTCAATAGTGATATCGGTTGATAGCAACAGTTTTGCCGCCGCTCCAACTCGCTGTATATGCAGATGTTGAATAGGCGTTATTCCGGTAGCCTGACCAAATTTTCGCACGAAATGTTGCGGAGACAGGCAGCAAATCTCTGCCAGTTCTGTGATGGTTATCTGTTTGGGGTAATTTTCTTCAATATATTTTATCGCCGGGCCAATTGGCTGCATAAATGTTGCGCGGTGTAATGCCCGGGTAAATCTTTCTTCTGGAATATCGTCAAAATAATGCGCTAATGCGCCGTAAAGTACTGACTTTAATTGACATTCCCGCGCCGATGTCATAATGCCGCCATTTTGGATGTATCTGCCAAATTTTGCCGCGTTATGCTGCAATTCATGGTCAAGACGCACCGCTACCGGACGGTCGCATAACTCCGAATATATCGGTCGTGATATTCCGGGTAAATCAAAATGCACATAAAATTGCCGACAATTTTGTGTTGTCCAGTAGTCAAACCGCACTCCGGCAGGAATAAGATAAAGACGACCGGTAGTCATTTCCAGAGTGGTATCGCCCGACCGTACATAAGCACCATTTCCATTATGCTGGTAAAATCGCCAGAATACATCACCCATGTATTGCCGTTGCCACGCCTCCGGCGTTAACTCCGCCCATTTCGCGTCATATATTTGTAATAAAATATTTCCTAATGCCAGCATGGTGAAACTATTCTGTATATGGTGGTGAATACCTTTTGGAGAACGAAGAGCTTACCTGAATAAGTTAGACAAGGTTATCGGGTTTTGTAAAGTGATAAATAAAATATCCAGACCTGTCTACAAATCAACAAAATAAGTTATAAATATTAAGTCACCGTATGGAAAGGGACGCAAGTCCGGCTCGATTTACTGCAAATATAACTTCCAGGGAACGCCAATCTCCTGATTGACAAGTGATAATGATGATGAATTGTCGAAAATCCGCCGGACTTGCGTCCCTTTCCACACGGTGACTATTCATTTTTACGCTTCTTATACAAATAATTTTTAAAAAGAAAAGATCTGTAGAATATTATGGGGAAGTTGTACTCAACTTCCCCGCCATTAAACATTTGACCGATCCAATTAACTAATAAGCTAAGAAAATATTAAATCTCTATTTCACATTGCTGATATCATATACCAGTGTTCTGAAGTTTTCAGCGGTGTTAGTGAAAGATTTAAGAGTGCTGTCAGCGGGGATTTTGAATAAATAGCGCAGAGTTATCTCTTGCCCGGGCACCATATCGGCTTCATAGGTTTTATCCTTGCTGACAGGAAATACATCTCTGCATTCACCGGCTTCAACACCATCGGTATCAACTAATTTCCTGCTCAAAGAATCCCAACGGAAATATGTCTTTCCCGGTGCCATATTTTTTAATGTGAAGTTAACTAAACAAAATTTTTCACCTTCACCTAATTCGGTGTCACCCATCTTTGCTTTGGTAGAAAACTCTATTTTATTAAGTTTAAACGAAAATGCTCCGATTGGATATGCAATATCATTGGCGCAGGTTATTTCCGGTAATGCTGTTGCTCCGGTTTTATCTGCCAGGTCAGCATATATAGCCGGCAGACCTTTAACTTTACCGCGCAAGTCATAGCGGAGTACCTGTTGATCGTTACTTTTAATGATAAGTTTTGGCATTTCGCTATTTGATGGAACCTTTATTGCGGCAAATAAATCTTTCTTTTGGGCTGGTTTAAAGCTCATTGATACACTTGATTTCTCACCTTCTGCACCAAGATCAATAATACCGTCCCAATTCTGATCTTTGGAATCTACTACAGTAAATCCAAAACTGTCCCAACGGATATAAACCTCTTTATTCTGAGGATTATGATAAATCATATGAAGAACTAAAAACTTCTCATCTTTAGTTACGGTATGCAGAACATCGCCTATCAAAATCGGTTCTACCGAGTATTCGGCACTTTTTAATGTGATATTAAAAGGTTCTGCTTTCCCCAGGGTATAGGTAGTATTTAACTGGGCATTTTCCCCGGATAACTGTGTCGTACCTTTCACGTAATGCGGTTGCTCTTTGGTAGTTGCAACCGGTTTTTTTATAGGTGGCTTTGGTTTTGGCTTTGGTTTTGCAGCTATACTGACGGTAGATACGGCAAATGCGACAATAACTAATGTTGCAGTCTTAACCCATTTATTCATAATTAATTAAACCTCCAGGAAACATTCATTACTTTCTATCCTGTGGCAATACCACAAAGTGAAAATATATTATTGAATACATTATACGCAAGTGAAGGGGTGTTTGTTAATAGACCATAGATGATTTAAGAAAAATAAATATTATTTAAAGGCATTTTTATTGACATTCAGATAATGGAGTGGTAAAATTCATCATTATAATCTATGTAATTATAAGAATATTGCCTTAAAAGGAGGCTGAAATGTCTACAAAAATCCATCGTAAGGGTTTCACCCTTATTGAATTGCTGGTCGTAATTGCGATTATTGCAATCCTCGCCGCAATCCTGTTCCCGGTATTTGCGCGTGCTCGTGAAAAAGCACGACAATCAACTTGTACCAGCAATCAACGGCAAATTGCAGCAGCGATGCTGATGTATGCACAGGACCACGAAGAAACCTTGCCGAATACAAGTACGGTTTGGGGTGATATTGATGTTGAACCAGGTGTTCTGGTTTGCCCCACGAAGGGGAAAACACAAACTATCGGATATGACTACTATTATTATGTCGGTGGTCAATCCATCGGCACATTTGATGACCCTACAACTAAGTTATTAACTTTTGATGGAAATCTTTCTGGTGGTGTGAATGTTGGTAAATTCCTTGCCGACTTTGATTTGCGTCATAGCGGTAAGATGATTGCCAGTTATGCAGATGGTCATGTTAATGCAACAATAGCTCCACTCGATTTGCTGCTTTCAAACCCCAGTGAATTATTTCTGGTAAACGACTACAACTCCAGTACCGGCGATTGGAAGGCTTCTGTCGCACAGACAGCTAACTGTAAATGGTCGACATCATTCTGGAATGGTGCAGCTTACGCAGTTCCCAACGGTTCTGCACAGGTTCCTCAAATAGGTTCTCTGGGCAATAGCAAAGGTATCAGCGCACTCCAGGTGATGGTATCTGTGGTTTCTACGCTACTCCAGCAGCTATTGGTGTTGACCTTGGTAATGATGTTTATTCTTTCACTTATGTTGAAAATGTAATAGATGACGGCTGGAATATCCTCTTTGTTACTAATGCTGGTAGCGGTTGGCGCTTCACCCGACATGGTTCCTATAACCCGCACGTATTGCAGACGGCCGGTGCACCATGGGTAAATATGGGTTGGACAAGCGCAGGACCACCCGCTATTTGTAACAGTAACATGCCGGCTGGAAAACCGTATGTTGTTTCTTATGTTTTTTCACCAACAATACTAACTGTATATCTGAATGGTATCAAATGTCCATGGTATGATGGTGTATCACGACCAAACTCTAATGTAGGTCCTGTTGGCGCATCTACTATGATGGGATTGGGTTTGAATACCGGAGTTCCGGGTGGAACTATTCGAATTAATAATTCGCAATCAAGAGACCTTTTTAGAGGTCTTATCGGCGATATGGTATTCTACAACCGCGTAGTGTCAGATGCTGACCGCACATTAGCGGAAAGTTGTCTTGCTAATAAATATGGCATCACTTTAGGAACACTTTAAACCTTTAACTTTAATCTTATGTAATTCGTTTCCTGCCAACTGGATTTCTCAGTTGGCAGGATTTTTTTTGATTGTCGTTGGGTTTTAGGCACGCATCCAGATTCTACTTGTTTTAATACTTAGGCTTAACTTTCTGGATGCGTGCCTGCCCCCTTATCCAGTCCGTCTACACTACTGATTTTAATCACCACCTAAAACTCCCTCCGTCACTGCGGTGACACCTCCCTCGCGGATGGAGGCATAAGGGGATTTTTCTTTTACAATAATTTTTAATTTTACATTTTTAATTTAAGCAAAGGGGACTGCCTTGCATTCTGAAAATTTAATCTAATTTTAAATATTAGTAGAAC